>NZ_BAAAGU010000088.1:0-17510 GCF_039524635.1 Streptomyces thermocarboxydovorans
GTCACCGACAACGGCGGAATCTTCGGACCCGGACGACTCATACCGAACCAACGACGAATCTCCGACTCAGGTCACTAACGCCAATTGGCCAGACTGAGGACTGTGCAGTGCGCGGGCCTGCCTGGCGTCAGGAGGCATCGTTGCCCGTGTATCTGGGATCATGCGCCCGAGGTTGTCGATCTCGCTCGCCGTACGGCGGAGTCTGTCCGCGAGGTGGTGATCCCGGCCGAGGAGGGGTCTGGCGGTGTGTCTGCCGCCGGGGGAGGTGCTGCGAACGCGCCTGCAGGAGGCCGCCCGGAGCGCGGGCGTGTTCCCTCCCGCACGTCTCGCCCGAGTTCGGCGGCCATGGCCTGGACATGCGAGGACGCGCGCTGGTGTTCGAGGAGGCCGGATACTCGCTGTTCGGCTCGCTGGCGCTGAACATCGCGGCCCCCGACGAGCGCAACATGCACATGCTGGAGGCGATCGCCACCCCGACCCAGAAGGAGCGCTACCTGCGCCCGCTGGCCGACGGTCGGGTGCGGTCGTGCTTCGCGATGACCGAGCCCGCCCCTGGATCCGGCTCGGACTCCGCGGCGCTGACGACCCGCGCTGAGAAGGTGCCCGGAGGGTGGCGGATCGACGGCCGCAAGTGGTTCATCACCGGCGCGGACGGCGCGGCGTACGCGATCTGCATGGCCCGCACCTCCGGCGAGCCGGGGGCCGGGGCGGGGCCACGGTGTTCCTCGTGGACGCCGACAATCCCGGCATGAAGATCGTGCGGCACATCGACACCCTCGACGAGACCTTCTTCGGCGGGCACTGCGAGGTGCTCTTCGATGGCTGTGTCGTGCCGGACGATGCGGTGCTCGGCGAGGTCGACAAGGGCTTCGAGTACGCGCAGGTCCGGCTCGGCCCGGCACGCACGACGCACTGCATGCGCCGGCTGGGCATCGCCCGCCGCGCGCAGGACATCGCCGTGGCGCGGGCCGCGGGCCGCGGACCGCCGGCTGTTCGGCTCCCGGCTGGCCGAGCTCGGCATGGTCCAGCAGATGATCGCCGACAACGAGATTGATATCGCCGCCTCCCGCGGGCTGATCCTCCAGGCGTGCGGGGAACTCGACCAGGGCCGCTCCGGGGCGCAGTCCACCGCGATCGCCAAGACGTTCACGGCCGAGGCGGTGTGGCGGGTCGTCGACCGCTCGCTGCAGATCTGCGGTTCGCTGGGCATCTCCGGGGAGGTGCTGCTCTCCCGTTTCCTGCGCGAGGTGCGCCCGTTCCGCATCTACGACGGCCCCTCCGAGACCCATCGCTGGACGATCGCCCGCCGGGTCGTCCGGCGCCACCTGGACGCCCGACCCGCAGGTGCGCGGCCATGACCACAGAGGCGATGAGTCCCCAGGGCCTGGACCTGGCGGCACTCCAGCAGTACTTCGAGGCCCATGTGCCGGAAGCCGCAGGGGACGCTGTGGGCTGAGCTCCTGCATGGCGGCCGCTCCAGCCTGACCTACCTGGTCACCGACGGGCGGTTCCGCTGGGTCGTTCGCCGGCCACCGCTCGGCGGCCTGACGCCGTCCGCGCACGACATGGGGCGCGAGTACCGGATCGTCGCCGCGCTGCACGACACCGGCGTACCGGTCGCCCGCGCGGTGTCCCTGTGTGAGAACCCTGAGGTGCTCGGCGTGCCGTTCTCCGTCGTCTCCCACGTGCCGGGCCGCGAGGACCTGCACGTCCTCCCACAGGCAGGCATCGACCGCTGCGCCACCGCCCTGATCGACGTGCTCGCCGGGCTGCACGCGGTGCCGTACGAGGAGATCGGGCTGTCCGGCTTCGGCCGGCCCGAGGGCTACCTGGCCCGGCAGGTGCGGCGCTGGCGCGACCAGTGGCAACGCGTGGCCACCCGCGAACTGCCCGACATCGACACCCTGTACAAGCGCCTGGCCGCCGACGTGCCCGTCGAGAACGGCGCGTCGATCGTCCACGGCGACTACCGCATCGACAACGCCATCCTCGCTCCGGGCGACCCGGGGACGGTCTGCGCGCTCGTCGACTGGGAGATGGCCACAGTCGGCGACCCGCTCGCCGACTTGGGTATGACCCTAGAAGGCGAGTCGGCCAAGATCCCGGCCGGAGACGCGGGCGTACCGCCCGGCGAGGTCCCGCGGGGCGGGCAGCCGGTCGCTGGTGGAGGCGGCGGAGCCGCCCAGCACCGGGTCGAACGCCGGATCCCGGTAGACCAGACGTCGGCCTCGGCTACTTCAAGATCGCCGTGATCGCCTAGGGCATCCACGCCCATTATCGCTCCGGCATGACGGTCGGCCACGGATTCGACACGGTCGGCGACGCCGTCCCGCTGCTCGCGGCAGCCGGACTGCGCGCCCTGACAAAAGGCGGCAGCACGTGACCATCGGTGGAGACTTGCAGGCTTCTGTGGGAGAGGGGCGCCCGGCTGCCCTCGTCACCGGAGGCTCCCGAGGCATCGGCGCGGGCATCGCCCGCGCCCTCGCAGAGGCTGGATACGACCTGACGGTCGCGGCCCGCGACCCCGAGCCCTCGGTCATCAGCATCGACAGCATCAGCAGGCCGCGGCGGTCGGGCAGCCGGTCGCGCAACACCGTCTCCGGCGCGGCCGAGCGGCCGGCCGCACCGCGGGCATGCCCATCACCTGCTCATCGCCTCGTGGCGAGGAACTCCTCCGGCTTGAGGTAGAAGGGGTTGGCGACCAGCATCCCGCCGACCAGAACCTTCGGGTGCGTCTTCAGCACGTCCATCAAGATCGCGCCGCCGAACCGGTCGAGGTCGTACAGGCAAAGGATCACCTGGGGGTAGCGTGACACGAAGCGGTTGAGCCGCGACTCGTACACCACCAATGCGTCGACCCCCGGCATCTGGCGCAGGGACCAGGTCATCTCCCCCACGGCCCGGGAGAAGCGAAACCCCTCACCGAGAGCTGCGCCGACCGCGTCGTCCCAGAACTCCAGCATGACGTCTGTAGAGAACCTGCCCTCACGCAGATACGTGTCACTCGATAGCTGGATATCGAGCTGCCGGCTGCTCAGACCCGGTCCGAGATCGGGGTCCGTGGCCAGGGTGGCCAGCACTGTTTCGGGCTCGGTGGCGTCCACGACGCAGATGCACTTGTCGCCGGCGCGCAGCCCCTCTCGCAGATACGGGATCAGGATCTTGTCACGCGCCTCCGGGTCACGGTAAAACGCACACAGGTGATCACCTGGTGTGACCTCGATACCGGAAACACCAAGGGCAACCGAGGTCGGTATCGAGTCGGGCATCGTCGGCCCCTCTCCTGTCATCCATCATTAATGGTACTGCGGGCGCTGGGGGACTGGACGGTCAACGGTGCAGATCGTGATCGAGCGAGAACAGCCGATTGCGACGCGATCGTTTCTGCGGGACGAACTTGATCCTTGCGGAAGGATCGCGGAGAGCTGCTCCCGCAACGGTGCGGTCTGCCATGACGAAGACAGGCACGAAGATCCCTGTGTGTCACGGAGCGTCAGAAACTCCATGATGTGGGACTTCGTGCCTGCCTTGTGGCCAGATCCTGTAGCTCGGCCCTATTCCGCGTGACCTCTCACCACGGACGGTAGGACGCCGCTCCGGAGGAGCATCAACCAGCCATGGCGAACAGCTCCAGTTGGATGTTGTCGGGGTCGCGGAAAACCAGTACCGAGTACTCGAACGGCTCCTGCATGTCGGTGATGCCCGCGTGCGGGATTCCCAGCTCGTCCAGCCACGTCACCCAGGCCTCCAGCGCCGCCCTGTTCGGCACCGACAGCGCGAGGTGATCGAGCCCGGTGCGGGTCTCGTCGAACTGCTCCCCCTTGTTGGCGTCGTGATGGTGGAGGCCGATGGCAAGGTCCGAGTTCGGATCGGTGAGCAGGATCGCGTACCCGCTATCTTCCGACCCGTAGTGCGGGAAGGGGGCTGGCACACGCTCCAGCCCGAAGACACGCTGGTACCAATCGGCGCTGGCCTCGACGTCGGTGACGGTCGGCGAGAAGTGGTGGATGCCACCGATCGTCGGTCGCTGCGTCTTGCTCTGGGTCACGTTTGTCTCCTAGATCGACTTTTTGTTTACGCGGCGCATCTACTCACGGCGATACGTTTCTGATCGTCAGGCGCCTTTTCGCAGAACTGCCTTCAGGTCCACGTCCTCGTTCTGCAGATCGGCAACGTCCACCCGCGCCCCGGTGCGGATCATCTTCTTGGCGCGCAGGATGTCCTTCGGTCGGTTGACGGCCAGGGCGGCGCGCACGACACCCTGGTTGAGGTAGAAGGCCGTGAACTTCCGCTCGTCGAACGACCCCCGGACGACGATCTGGTCCCAGCCGTCGCTGCTGCCGATGTATTGAAGGTTGTAGTCGTATTGGTCGGACCAGAACCAGTGCGGATCATCGAGGGGGCGCCCGTTCCCGAGCATCGCCTCGGCGGCGGTCCTGCCCTGCCGGATGGCATTGTCGTAGTGCTCGGCCCGGATGTGCCGGTCGAAGAGAGGGTGGTACTGCCGGGCGACATCGCCGGCTGCGAAAATCCCGTCGACCGTGGTGCGGCAGAACTCGTCGACGACGATGCCGTTGTCGATCTTGATGCCGGTACCTTCCGCGATTTCGACGTTGGGGACCATCCCGATGCCGACCAAGACGGCGTCACACTCGATGGCGGCACCGCTGGCGGTGTGCACGACAGGGTGACCGGACTGCGTTTCGCGTATGGAGAGGACGGCTTCACCGGTACGCAGGTCGACGCCTTCGTCCTGGTGGATGGCCGCGTAGACCTTGCCGATCTCCTCGCCCAGCACCCGTCCCAGCGGAACGTCGAGTGCCTCAAGGACGGTGACCTCGACGCCCAGCCGGCGTGCCGACGCGGCGACCTCCGCCCCGATGAAGCCAGCGCCGATCACCACCAGGTGGCGTCCTGGCGCCAGGTGGGGCTTGATGCGGTCGGCGTCCTCGCGGGTGCGCAGGTAGAGAACTCGCTCCGACGTTTCGCCAGGCAGGCGGCGGGGCCGTCCACCGGTGGCGATCAAGAGGTGGTCGAAGGGCAGGAGCTCTCCACCGACGAGTTCGACCTTCCGATCCTGGTCGAGCACACGGGCAACCCGCGTCCCGAGCCGGGTCTCAATCGACCGGTCACTATACCATGATACCGGCTTGATCAGCAGATCGTCGGCCGTGTGGTGTCCCTGCAGGTACTCCTTGGACAGGGAAGGACGCTCATAGGCCGGATCGAGCTCGTCACCGATGAGCGTGATGCGGCCGGTGAATCCGCCCTCTCGCAGGGCCTCCGCGGCCGAGGCGCCGCACAGGCCACCACCTACGATGATCACATTCTGTTGCACTGCGGCACTTCCTCTCGCGGTCATGACGGGGTCCGGAATCAGGGCTCGACCGGATGGAGCACGCTGCGCTCCCGCTTCTCCAGCAGGGGAAGGACTCGGCCTTCGATGATCTGCCGGAAGTGCGGGGTCTCCCTGTGCGCCTGCAGCGCCGCCTCGTCGACGAAGTGCTCGACCAGCACGAACTCGTCCGGGTCGGTCTGGCCGCGGCTGACGAGGAAGAGCGCGCAGCCCTCTTCACCACGCGCGAGTGGGATCACCTCCCGGAGGGCATCGGCGACGGCATCGCCTTCGCCTGGTCTGCACTGGTATCTGGCCAGCACGACGAGCATGGGTCCTCCAAGGGGGTGGGGGGTTCGGTGCGGCAGCGCGATGCCGGCGTGATCCATCGCTGACCGTCATCAAGGGATGACCGCTGGTGTGCGTTAGAGAGTCCGCAACCGAAGCGGCTGTCCGTTCGGCCGCGGAGTTGCCGCGCTGCTCTGTTCGCCAGGGACCTGGATAGCCGGGGACGCCGACTTGGGGCAAGAGGTCCGGTCCCTCCCCGCAGGCTTCGGCGCAGACTGGGCAGAAATGCGATACCCGGTCGTCCTTCCCGCGGGCCGGCGCCCGATCGCGCGGCGGCGATGCATGTCGGTCGGTGAGAGGCCGGAGCGCCGCTGCGTTGTCGGCCGCCAAGGCGGTGTGTGACGTTCGATGCGATTCGCCACTTAACCATTCCATGAAGTCAGCCTTGACCTCCGCGCGGCCCATGGTGCCAACTTGCGGCAGTGCAGCTGGTCGCGGTCGGGGGCGACTCGGCGCTCTGGGGAGGGCAGTTCGCTCCGGAAGGGCATCTTCGGCGCAGCTGCAGGAATGGGCGCAACCCGAGCAGGTTTGCGTGTAGGCGTGTCATGGATCACGTCGCAAACTCTTGCTCCAAACAATCGCCGCAAACCGTTTGACCATTTCCGAACGTAGTCACCATCCGATCCTCATGGCACAAAGGGCCGTTATGTCACGACTTCTCATGATTGTTTCCAGTGCGCGGATGATTCCGCTCGCCGATGGGAAACCCCATCCGACCGGCTACTGGCCGGAGGAGGTGCTCAGGCCGTACGAGCGGTTCATCGAGGCGGGAGTCGAGGTCGTGATCGCGACACCGCACGGCAGGTCGGCGCAGCCCGACCCATGGGGACTCGAGCCTAAGTTCGCCTACCCCGACGAGGCCGAGGACTTCATGGGATCGGTCATCCGCAGCTTCGCCGACGACGCTGACAACATCCGGATCACCCTCCACCATCTCACCGAGTTGAACCTGATCGCCTCGAAGCGGATCTTCTCCGCCCTCACCGCCGCGGGCCTGGAGTACGCGACCGCTCGTGGCCTCATCGAGGCGGCCGCGAAGGTCGCCTGGCGTGAGGACCGTGACCTGCTCGACGTCCTGGAGGAGGACGCCCAGGTGAACGGCGTCCTCACCCGCGACCAGCTGGACACCCTGGCAGCCGAGGTCCAGGCGGACAGTGCTGCGGAGGCGCGCAAGGTGGCCGAGGCGCTGGACTCCATCGACGGGCTGCGGCACCCGGTGGACCTGGACACGCTGTCAGATGAGCAGATCCGCGGCTTCGACGCCGTGTTCTTCCCCGGCGGGCACGGCCCGATGGTCGACCTGTACGAAAACCCGCACGTCGCCCGAGTGCTGGACATCCTGCATGCCAAGCAAGCCGTAATCGCCGCTCTGTGCCACGGGCCGGCCGCGCTGCTGGCGGCCGGGAACGGCCCGGACGGAGTCTGGCTCTTCGACGGCTACAAGATGACCGCTTTCACCGATGAGGAAGAGGAGGACACGCCGTACGGTCAGCTCGGCGCGCGCTGGTACCTGGAGACCGAGCTGAAGAACCGGGGAGCGGTCTTCGACGACGCGGACGCGCCCTGGACCTCGCACGTGATCGTGGACCGCAACCTGATTACCGCTCAGAACCCGGCATCCTCCGACGCGGCGGCCGACGCCATCCTCAAGCGGCTGGAGGTGCTGTGACGATGTCTGCCGAAGACGTGACGCGCCAGTTCTTCTCTCGGATCTCCAACCACGACGTCACTGGGGCCATGGACCTCGTGGCTCCCGATGCCTCGGTCCGGCTGGTCCCGCTGAACATCGAAGGACGCATGCGGGCCGAGGGTAGGGCATTCCTCGAATCGCTCGTCGAGGCCTTCCCGGACCTCTACATCCGGGTGCGCCGGCTCTTCGTCACCACCGAGAGCGTCGCGGCGGTCGAGATCACCATCGACGGGACTCAGGGCGGGGACTTCCTGGGCATCGTCAACCAGGAGAAGCACCTGGACCTCGACCTGGCGTGGCTGCTCCGGGTGGGCCCCTCGGGGCTGATCGAAGACGTCCAGGCCTATTGGTGCCGCAATCAGTTGTACCGCCGGCTCGCCGTCAAGCGGCTCGACCAGATCAGCATCACGGCGTAGGAGGACGTCCATGCCCATTCCCACCCAGACCGCCGTCGCGAAGGTTGAAGCCTTTTTCGACGCATACGGTGAGCACCGCGTCGAGGACATGGTCGACCTGTGCGCCGACAATGCGGCCTTCCGCTACGTGCCCTTCGAGGTCTATGCCCGCCAGCGCGTGGTGCACGGCGACGGCCAGGTCCGCACGATCGGCAAGCCGATCTGGACCACCCTCATCGACTGCTTCCCCGACCTTTCCAACGACGTCACCTCGGTGCGGGCCGACAGCGAGGGCAACGTCGCCGTCGAGGTAAACATCGCCGGGACCCAGGCCAAGGCATTCGGCGCGGTCAAGAACCAGGGCCTGCGCTATGACCTGCCCCACCTGTTCCTGTTCCACGTGGACGACCAGGGCCTCATCGACGACATCGTCGCCTACTGGGACACCGCCGATTGGAACCAGCAGCTCGGCTGGCTGGAAGTCGACTAGCTAACGCCCACAGCAGGCTCAGATCCAAGGAGTAAACAGCAATGGCCCGCATGCCAAGAGAGCAGTGGTACGAGATCGGACGGGACGTGGAGTGGACGTTCTCCTACGTCGATGAGCGAGCCGTCTTCCCCGAGTGGATGTCCGGGCACGGGAAGATCCCGCGTGAGGCGTGGAGCGCGTGGGACGAGCCGTACAAGGTGACCTATCCCGAGTACGTCTCCACGCAGCGGGAGAAGGAGTCCGCCGCGTTCTCGGTGAAGGCCGCCCTTCAGAAGTCGAAGCTCTTCGACTCGCTGGACGAGGGTTGGAAGTCGGTGGCCAAGATGCACTTCGGTGCGGTGGCGCTGATTGAGTACCTCGCGGTGTACGCCGAGCTGCGCATGGCCCGGTTCGGACTGTCGCCGGCGTGGCGGAACATGGCGGTTTTCGGTGCCCTGGACGAGACCCGGCATGCCCAGCTCAGCCTGGTCATCCCGCACGAGCTGGTGGCCAAGGACCCGCAGTACGACTGGGCGCACAAGGCATACTTCACCAACAACTGGGCGATCAAGGCGGCTCGGGCGACGTTCGACGGCATGATGATGAACCCCAATGTGGTGGACACGGCCATCCAGCTGCCGTTCACGTTCGAAACCGGGTTCAGCAACGTCCAGTTCGTGGCCCTGTCCGCCGACGCGCTGGAATCCGGCGACGTCAGCTTCGCCAACATGATCTCCACGATCCAGACCGACGAGGCCCGCCACTCCCAGCAGGGCGGCCCGACGCTGGAGATCCTCATGGAGCACGACCCGAAGCGGGCCCAGTGGATCATCGACAAGACGTTCTGGACCTCGGCCCGGATGTTCTCGGTCCTCACCGGGCCGCCGATGGACTACTACACGCCGCTGGAGAGCCGCAAGCAGTCCTACAAGGAGTTCATGCAGGAGTGGATTGCCGACCAGTTCCTGAGTTCCATTCAGGACTACGGGCTGAAGAAGCCCTGGTACTGGGACGAGTTCATCGCGGGCCTGGACACCTGGCACCACTCCCTGGCGGCGGGTCTGTGGTACTGGCGGCCGACGCTGTGGTGGAAGCCCCAGGCCGGCGTCTCGCCTGAGGAGCGCGACTGGCTGGAGGAGAAGTACCCCAACTGGGGCAAGCAGTTCGGGCCGATCTGGGACGTCATCACCGAGAACGTCAACGCCGAGCGGCTCTCCCAGACCGTCGGGGAGACGCTGCCGTGGCTGTGCAACCTGTGCCAGCTGCCGATCGGCACCGCGGGCGCGCCGAACAACGAGCGCTACCCCGTGCGCAGTTACCCCCTGACCCACAACGGCTACACCTATCACTTCTGCTCCCGGCCGTGCCGTCAGATCTGGTGGGAGGACAAGGACACCTTGCACCAGAAGACGTGTGTCGAGCACCTGCTCGCTGGCGACATCCAGCCGCCGACGCTGGAGGGCATCCTGGCCTGGATGGGGCTGACACCGGAAGTCATGGGCGAGGACGCCCACGCCTACCGCTGGGCCGCGCCCTCCAAGGACATGCAGCCGGCCGCCTAACACCTTCCCAGAGCACTACGAAAGGCGGGTTTGCCGTGAGCGAGCCTGAGCAGGTTGGACAGCCAATTCCGATCCACGCCCATTTCGAGGGGGGCCTGGTCACCCAGCTCGTGCTGGTGCTGGACACCGACACGGTCGGCGACGTCGCCGACAAGATTGCCTACCACACCGTGGGCAGGTGGGTGAGCCCCCGCGACGCCGCGATGGTCGTCTCCGTCAACGGCAGGGCGCTGCCCTCCGACGCCACGGTCACCGAAGCCGGTATCACCCCCATGCAGGCCGTCACTGTCGGCTGGGCCCGTTAGTGCGGGTCGGAACGAACAGTTGAGAACGACAGAGAGGGAGGCAGGGCGATGAGCAACGCGGTGGGGCCCGTGCTGAGGATGTCCGACGACGTGGACGCGATCGTCAGGGCGATCCTTGACGACAACCCGGACATCGATGTGAAGGTCGTCGATCGGGGCGCGTACACCCGGGTCAGCGGTGAGCACGAACTCCGTGTCACCCGGGAGTCCATCCAGCGGCATATGGGCCGCGACTTCGAGATGCGCCAGCTGGAGGCGGTCATGTCCGCCTTCGCGGGCCGGATTTCCGTCACCTCTGAAGAGGTGGTGTGGAGCTTCAAACGAAACAACCGTGCGACGGCACCGACTTCGCACGCGCCGACGCAGGGGAGCGGGAATGAGTGAAATCGTCAAGCCCAGGAAGACCAAGCGGCTGCGTACCTGGAGTGCCCTGGGCAATCTGGGCCGCGTGCCCACCGAGTATGAGATCGCGACCCACGACCTGAATTACACGGTCCGCGATGGCCGCAGCTCGGCGCTGGAGTCCAATCCGACCACTCCGGCGAACATGTGGTACCTGACCTACCGCGACAAGTCCCCCCTGCAGGTGGAGGACTGGAACGGCTTCCGCGACCCCGACGAGCTCACGTACCGGAAGTACGTCACGCTGCAGGACGAGCAGGAGACGGTGGTCGAAGGCGTCCTGGACGAGTTCGGCGCGATCGAGCACGACGCGGGGCTGGCCTCGGACTGGATCACCCTGCTCGGCACGGTCTTCACGCCGCTGCGGTACCCGACCCACGGCCTGCAGATGTGCTCGGCCTACCTGGGGCAGATCGCCCCCTCCTCCTACATCACCAACGCCGCCGTCTTCGCCACCGGCGACCTGCTGCGCTCCGTGTCCCTGGTCGCCTACCGCACCCGTCAACTGCAGCAGGCCCATCCGGATGCCGGCTTCGGTACCAGCGAGCGGGAGATCTGGGAGCGCCACCCCTCCTGGCAGCCTGCCCGGAAGGCGGTGGAGAAGGCCCTCATCACCTACGACTGGGCCGAATGCCTCACGGCGGTGAACCTTGTCCTGCGCCCCACTCTGGACGATGTGCTGCTCCGGCAGCTCAGCACCCTGGCGCACGCCAATAACGACGACTTGAGCTGGCTGCTGCTGTCCAACCTGGCCATCGACGCGGAGCGTTGCGCCCGGTGGAGCGCCGCGGTCGCCCGATTCGCCGTGGCCGAGCGGCCGGAGAACGCCGCGGTCCTGCGCCGCTGGGTGGACCGCTGGACACCGGTCGCCGACGAGGCCGCGGCGGCGCTCGGGGAACTCCTGCAGGGGCTGCCCCCAGTGGGCCGGGACGCGCAGGCGGTGGCGGATTCCGCGGCGGTGGCGCGGCAGCGGGTGCTGGCCGACGCCGGAATCACGGTGCTTGCCCAGAGGTAATTCGATAGGCAAGCGGGCCGATAATACATGAGACAGTCGCCGTGGCGCAGACGGAGTGGAGTATATTTATGGGATATGAATTCCTGCGGGACGAGCTGGTCCAGGCCGGAGAGCTGGTCTCACTCATCGCCCAATATGCAGCCGATGAAGGCGCGAACCACTCCGTCTGGCCCGGCCTGACTCTCTACCGGTTCGACTCCGCGATACCACCCCACTGGGATGCGGTGAATGCGCTGTCGTTCTGCCTGGTGGCCCAGGGTCGCAAAAAGGTGCGGATCGGGAGCCGGGACTATGTCTACGACCCGCTCCACTATCTGGTGCTCACCCGGGACCTGCGTTTCCAGGCGGAGATCATCGAGGCGTCTGCCGTCCAGCCGTTCCTGTCATTCGTCCTGCAGATCGACCCGGAGCTGGTCACCGAGGTCCTGGCCACCATGCACCGGCCGATGGCGGCCCTCTACCAGAAGCCGCAGGCGCCCAGGCCAGTTGCCTACGTCAGTCCGCTGGACACCAATCTCATGGGCGCCACCTACCGCTTCCTGCTCTCGGTCGACTCGGATACCGACCGGGCCGTCCTCGCCCCCATGTATGTGCGCGAGATCGTCTACCGGCTGCTGCTATCCGAGCAGCGCGCCCGCTTGGTGGAAAAGGCCGGGATGGGATCCATCCGGAATCCGGTCACGGGCGCCATCCGCTACATGAGGGAAACTATTCAGCAACCGATTCTCGTCGGGGATATCGCCGACGCCGTCTGCATGAGCGAGTCGGCCTTCGCCCACCTGTTCAAGCAGTCCACCGGCGTGTCTCCGTACCAGTTCCTCAAACAACTCCGGCTGGAATCGGCCCGTGACGCACTCCTGGGAGGCAAGAGCGTCACCGAGGCTGCTTCCGAGGTTGGCTACGCCAGCCTGTCTCATTTCATCAGCGAGTTCAAACGACACTTCGGTGAAACGCCTGGTACATATGCCGAGCGGCTCCGTGGCGTGACGACATTCTCGCTCCGAGAAATATCCTGAACGACCCCTCCGCCATATACGGCGGAATGCAAGAGAGGAGCCCGTGATGAACCCGGGCCTCAGCAGTAGCACAGCAGCGCCCGCCGGGGCGCCCTCCGTTTCGTGGCGACCTGTTATGGACGCAGAGGAACTGTGGATCGGCGATATGGAGTCCGTCCAGGTCGGCGACTTCACCATCGTGCTGACGAATGTGGACGGCGAGATCCACGCCTTTGAGGACCGCTGTCCGCACCTCGGGACCCCGTTGAGCGAGGGTGACCTCGACGGTTGCACGCTGATCTGCAGTACGCATCTCTGGGAGTTCCACGCGAAGACCGGAGCCGGCATCAACCCGGGCAACAGCCGCCTCGTCACTTTTGACACGCGCATCGACGACGGCCAGATCTACGTCGCTATTCCCGAGAACCGTGGCCGTCAGCTGGGCAGCGAAGGAAAAGGCGGCCAGACGGTCGCAACGCATGACTGATCTGACACATACTGTAACCCTGCACACCAACGAAAGGACAGACATGACGAACATCCTCGTCGTACTCTCGGGCTCCGATCACTGGACGCTCGCCGATGGGACCAAGCATCCGAGCGGCTACTGGGCCGAGGAATTCGTGGTGCCCCACAAGACCTTCCGCGAGGCGGGGTTCGATGTCACCATCGCCACCCCGGGCGGTGTCACGCCCACCGTCGACAAGGCCAGCCTGACCCCGGAGATGAACGGGGGCGACCAGGGGCGGGCCGAAGAGCTGCGCGACTACATTGACAGCCTCCGCGGCGAGCTCGACTCCACGATGCGCCTCGAAGACGTCAACCCCGGCGACTTCGATGGCCTCTTCATCCCCGGTGGCCACGGCCCCATGGAGGACCTCGCCGTCTCGGAGGCCCTCGGCGTGCTGCTGGTAGGGATGCTCGACAGCGGCAAGGTCGTCTCCGGTGTGTGCCACGGCCCCAGCGGCCTCTTCGCCGCCAAGCGGGCCGACGGTTCGTGGGCGTTCGCCGGCTACCGTCTCACCGGGTTCACCAACGTCGAGGAGGACCAAGTCGGATTCGCGGACAAGGCACAGTGGTTGCTCGAGACGCGGCTGCGGGAAGAGGGCGCGGAGTTCGCGTCGGGCGCCCCCTGGGCCCCTTACGTGGTGACAGACCGGAACCTGGTCACGGGACAGAACCCGGCTTCGAGTGAGCCCATCGCCCGCCAACTCGTCGACATGCTCTCCGCGTCGGCCTGAGAGTAGCACTTACTTGATCTTGTAGCGTGCGCGGCCGCGCCAAAGCGCTCGCGCACGCTGGCCGACGCCTGCACGGGCGCCGGGGTGGAGTGGTCTGGCTGGCCAGGCGTTGACTCCGCTCCGTGCCAGGAGACCACCCGGGCCGCTATCGGCGACGCTTTCCGACCGGGCCGTACATGACCCGGTCCGTGCGGGTGCGGCCCCCCACCCCACCTACTCATCGAGACCGACCTGCCTGATCCGAAACGGGGTATGGGGGTCGATTCTCGGGCGGTGCGTGGTGCACCACGGCTACAAACAGAGGACTCTGTCATGAGCGTGATGACCTTCCGGGAACTGACCCCGGTGTCCTTCCTGGAACGGGCGGCCGCGGTGTTCGCAGACCGTCTTGCCGTGGTCGAAGGAAATCTCCGCTATACCTATGCGCAGTTCTGGGCGCGCGCGCAGCGGCTGGCCGGGATGCTTGCCGACCATGGTGTGCGCCCTGGTGACCGGGTTGCCGTGCTGGCGCCCAACACGCACGTGTTGTTGGAGGCGCACTACGGGGTGCCGCTGGCGGGTGCGGTGCTGGTCGCGGTGAATACGCGACTTGCCGCACCCGAGATTGCCTACATCCTTGAGCACAGTGAGGCACGGATGGTCATCGTGGATGCCGAGTGCCAACCAGTACTCGCCGAAGCTTTGAGCGGAAACGAAAAACCGCCGACGGTGATCACTTCGAAGGAGTACGAACCGCTGGTGGACAAGGCGTCGCCGCTGCGAGTCGAGGTCACCGACGAGCGCTCCATGTTGTCGATCAACTACACCAGTGGCACCACCGGGCGCCCCAAGGGCGTGATGTATCACCACCGTGGCGCCTACCTGCAGGCTCTCGCGATGGCCTACCACGCGAAGCTCGACACATCGTCGCGTTACCTGTGGACATTGCCGATGTTTCACACCAACGGCTGGTGCTTCCCGTGGGCGGTGACCGCGGCCGGTGCGGTCCACCGCTGCTTGCGCAAGATCGATGCCGGGGAGATTTGGCGCGCGATCCGCAGGGAGGGCATCACCCACTTCTGTGCCGCGCCCACGGTGCTGGCGATGCTGGCCGACCACCCCGACGCGGCCACACCCGGCCCGCACCCGGTGCGGGTGTTCGCGGGTGGTGCACCACCCTGGCCGGCCCTTCTGACGCGGATGGACGCCTTGGGTATCGACATCCGGCACCTCTACGGACTGACCGAGACCTTCGGTCCCGCAGTGGTGTGCGAATGGCAGCCCGAATGGGACAGCTTGCCGGCAGAACAACGCGTACGGCTGACCGCACGGCAGGGGATCGCCAACATGATCGCCGAACCGGTGCGCGTGGTGGACTCGGCCGGAGTTGATGTGCCCGCTGATGGGCAGACACTCGGCGAGATCGTGCTGCGCGGCAACGATGTGATGCTGGGTTACTACCGCGACGAGGAGGCCACCACCGCGGCCAGCGTCGACGGCTGGTTCCGCAGCGGCGACCTCGGCGTAAAGTATCCCGACGGCTACATCGAACTCCGCGACCGGATCAAGGACGTGATCGTTTCCGGAGGGGAGAACATCACCTCCGTCGAGGTGGAGAACACCCTGACGGAACACCCCGATGTGCTCGAAGCGGCCGTCGTCGGCGCCCCGCATCCGAAATGGGGTGAGGTCCCGATCGCGTTCGTCGTGCTGCGTTCCGGGGCATCGACCGGGGAGCGAGAGCTCGTCGAGTTCGTACGCGCCCGGATTGCCAGGTTCAAGGCCCCGCACCGCGTGATCTTCCGCGAGATCCCCAAAACCTCCACGGGCAAGCTGCAAAAGAACGTGCTGCGCCATTGGGCGACACAGCAAGAACAGCCATGACCACTCACATGTCGGTGGCAGCTGCACTTGGGCTCTGGTGCCGCAGGATCTGCACGGCCTCGATCTCGCGGATCCAGCGGGGGTGTCGGCGGCCCAGGCGGCCCGGCACAGCGTGTAGCCGTCGTGGGCGAACGCGAGCGCGAGCCGGTCGCGCTTGGTCTTCGACGCCGGCATCGTCCAGCCGTTCACGCGGGGCTCGTAGTGGTGGGCGAATTCCGCGACGTCGATTGGCTCGGCCAGTCAGGCCGGGGCCGCCACCGCGAGGGCCTCCAGTGCCGCGCGGACACTCTCCCCGGCCAGCTCCAGGCGGTTCAACTCCCGCACCGCGCTGATCACATGGGTGGAGTCGGTGCGCTGCTTGCCTCCGGCACCGACCAGCCCGGCATCCTTGCAGTGCTCAAGGAGCCGGTCGAAGACCACCCGCTCCAGGCCCTGGTCGGCAGCCGGGCACGGAACCGGCTCAGCACGCTCGCATCGAAGCCGGTATCAGTGAGTGCCGCCCCGATCGCGTACTTCAAGTCGATCGCCCGCACGGCCATCGCGGCGGCTTGCCGGTGGGTCAGGTCCTCGGCGTACTGCAGCACGGTGACCAGCGACAGCACCGCAGGCGACAGGCCGGGCGCCCCGCGCACCCGAACGCGTCGGCAAACGGCTCGTCCGCGAAGACCTCGGCCAGGTGATCCCGAACCCTGATCGCCGGACTGCCCTTCGGGAACGCGGGGGGCGCGGGCCACGACCGCGGTCCGTTCCGGGATCTTCGGCAACCCCTTCGGCTGCAACGACATCCACCACCCCCGCGGCCGCACGACAGGACAAGACCGCACAGACGATCACCCGTACCCGCAGGGCTCCACGAGCCGAATTGCGCAGCAGAGTCAGGGTCCGTCATCAAAGATCATCCCGTGATGGATCAGGGTGGGTGTGATTCGCCGCCATGAACTCACCGACCATGAGTGGGAGTTGCTCGCTCCCCCTGATACCACGGGCCGTGACGGGTCGACCTCGCGTCAAGGACCGAAAGATCATCAAGGGCATGGCCTACAAGATCCGCACCGGGATCTCCTGGCGCGACCTGTCACCCCGTTACGGCCCGTGGAAAACGGTGTATACCAGCTTCCGCCGCTATGCACTGGCGGGCGTGTTCGCCCGAGCCCTTCAGCAGATCCAGGCCCAGGCCGACGCAGCCGGCGACATCGAATGGCTGCTCCAGATCGACTCCACCGTCGTCCGCGCCCACCCGCATTCCGCCGCCACCGGCCGAAAAGGGGGAACCACCGACCGGACGAACCGGACGATCGCGCCCTCGGCCGATCCCGAGGAGGCCTGACCACCCAAATCCACCTCGCATGCGACGGCAAGGGCCGCCCGCTCGCGATCCTCGTGACACCGGGCCAACGCCACGACAGCATCTGTGCACGCCCTCTCCTGGAACGCATCCGCGTCCCCCCCCGCATCGGCCTTGGCCGACCACGCTGGAAGCCCGACCAGGTCGTTGCAGACAGGGCGTACAGCTCCCGCGGCTTCACGCGCCTACCTGCGTAAGCGCCTACCTGCGTAAGCGGGGCATCGCGCACGTCATTCCCGAGAAGACCGACCAGCGACGGCACCGGCTCAACCGCGGCCGCCACGGCGGCAGGCCACCGGGATTCGACCGGGAGACCTACCGCCGACGCAACATGATTGAGCGCTGCTTCAACCGGCTCAAAGGCTTCCGCGGCATCGCCACCAGACACGAGAAGACCGCCACCTCCTACGAAGCGGCGGTCACGCTCGCGTCCTTCCTGCTCTGGGCAAGATCCGTTTGAAGACGGACCCTAGTGCTGTGACCGCATAGGT
Organism: Streptomyces thermocarboxydovorans; assembly: GCF_039524635.1. NCBI lineage: Bacteria > Bacillati > Actinomycetota > Actinomycetes > Kitasatosporales > Streptomycetaceae > Streptomyces > Streptomyces thermocarboxydovorans. Next base: position 17,457 of record NZ_BAAAGU010000088.1, read on the forward strand.
TCGCCGGGTTGGTGGTTGGGGCGGTTGGATGAACGGTGACGTTCGATCCGACTG
>NZ_BAAAGU010000089.1:0-17183 GCF_039524635.1 Streptomyces thermocarboxydovorans
GCCACCTCCTACGAAGCAGCGGTCTCGCTCGCGTCATTCCTACTCTGGGCAAGATCCGTTTGAAGACGGACCCTAGCGGGGGACAACGGCGTCCCCCTGCCGGCCATCAGCGGGACCGTGGGTTCCGACGTCCACCTGACGCTTGCGCCGGACAAGCGCACCGTGGTCTGGGCCACCGAAGAGACGACCGGTTGTTGGTCCGTCACCCATGTCTCGCCGGCCACCGTTATCGCTCGCGTGCCCAGGCACGCGGTAGAGGGCGCGTGCCTCCTTGAGATGCGTCAGCTGGTGCGCGCTGCGCTGCCGGCCGATCCTGCGGCGGCAAGCGTTCGCATCGGGCAGCTCCTCGACGAGCGCGACACCGAGCAGCGTGTGCTCCGCGATGTCCTGCAGCAGGTTCAGGAAGGCAATGCCGAGTCGCCGAAGAGCTGCATGGCAGGCTGAAGGACCGAGATGGATGGCCTCGCTCAGAGCCGCCCGCCGACAGCATCAGTGGCCCCCATGCCGTCTGCCTCCACACACAGGAAGACCTTTCTCGTGAAGAAGTACACCTATGCCCTCCCGTTGCGCTGGGCCGACGCGGACGCGTACGGGCACGTTAATAACGCACTCTTCCCCCGGTACATGGAGGAGGCGAGGACCCGGATGTTCCAGGAGATGCTGCCCACCGACGAAGCCGGCCGCCGCCAGCACGCATTCGTGGTCAGCCGCTCCATCGTGGACTACCGCGCTCCCCTGTCCTACCGCGAGGAGCCCGTTGACGTGCACGTCAGGGTCGTCACCTGCCGGGGGGCGAGGCTGGAACTTGCCTACGAAATCCGTGACGCGGACCATCTGTATGCCGAAGCCACGACCTTGATGGCCGCGTACAACCTGGAGACCGGCAGGCCGCGGCGGATCTCTCAAGCCGAGCTGGACTTCCTCGCTCGCTACACCGAGTCCTGAACTGCTGCGCTGTCTCTGCATGCATGCAGGCCCCGGCTGACGACGTCCAGCCGGGGCCCATGCGTCTCTGGCCGCATCCGTCACTGCCGGGAGAGGCGGTTGAGCACGTTGAGAAGCGGGAGCACGTGGCAGGGCTACGTCAGCGAAGCAGCTCGTCGCCGGAATCCTGTGACGGAAGGAACTTCGCGGCTTTTCGGGCCAGGACGGCAGTGAAGTATTCACGTGCGTCGGGACGCAGTCGTGCGAGGGCGACCATGCCAGTGATGACAGCGTCGACCACCTCGTCTTGGACGTCTGTCCACGTGTGGCTGTGCCCTTTTCTCGGATTGGTGCCCCGGGCTCCGATGACGGCCTGCGCAGCCTCGCCAACCTCTTCCGCGAGCTTGAGCACTTGCAGGGTCCATTGCTCCTCTGGCGCGAGTCCGTTCTCGGCATCGAGACGGCTGAACGTGTCGGCCAGACGCTGGATCGTGTCCCAGTCGTCGGTCAGAGCGCCGAACCTGTGCTGACCGCGGGATTGCGGAGGTAGTGCGGTTCTGCGCATCAGTGCTGGATCGCTGACGAATCCGAGCCCCTCGTACAGAGACCTGGATTCGTCACTGGCGTGCAGTTCGAAAAGGGTGATGTCTTCCTGCTCCAGGTCGTTGAGGAGCGCGGTGAGGGCGGCTTTGGCGTAGCCGCGACGTCGGTACCCGGGCCGGGTGGCCACGGCTTGGATGCGTGCGGCCAGTCCCTTGGGATACCGGGGTGCGGGCAGTACGGGGCTGACGACTGCCAGGGCGCAGGTGACGAGTCCTCCCTCGGGTGCTTCGACGACGTAGGCCCGGGCATCGCCGTGAGCCTGGAGGCGTTCGATCAGTTGGTCTCGGCACAGGGCCAGCCAGTCAGGGGTGAGCGGCTGGGAGAGGATCAGCTCGGACCGCAGGCAGGTGATGCCTTCGGCATCGGCGGGCGTGGCACGGCGGGGAGTGGTCACGGGATCGGTCCTGTTGATTCGGCGATGGGTGAGGCGGTAGGGGGTTCACCGGGCGAGGCCCGCCTCAGTCAGGGCTGGGATGACGCGGAGGCGGTCGTGTGCGGGTCGGTGATGGGCGAGAAGCGGGCGGGGGCGTGGTCGATGGGGAGGTCCGGGCGCCAGGTTGTGAGGATCTGGGCGCTGCATTCGAATAGGTCCGGCGGCAGGGCATCCAGCGGCCACCAGCGCCAGTCTCCGACACTCTCGCCAGGCTGGTCGGCCGGCTCGCCCTGCCAGTGGGTGACGAGCGCGCCGAAGGTGATGCGGACGACGTCGCCAACCTGGTCGAGGAACATGCCGAGAAGACGGACGTCGGCCGGGTCGGCGCACAGACCGGTCTCCTCGGCGAGTTCGCGCACGACTGCCTCTTGCAGTGACTCGCCCGGCTCCACGGTCCCGCCGGGCAGCTCCCGTGTGCCCAGCCGGTGTCGGCCAAGGAGGAGGCCCTGGGGTCCGAGCAGCACTGCCCCGACGCCGACGGCCGCGTGGGCGACGGGTGGCTTCGCGGTGCGGGGACGGGCGGTGATCCGGGCCGGCCGGTGGACCTGGAACAGTCGGTAGGAGGCGTGGTTGTTCTTCTCCGGTGCGTCGAGGACGGTGATGCCCCGCACGCGGAACCCGTAGTGCACGAGCAGCTCTTCCCACAACTCGGGTGTGAGCACCCACATGTGCACGGTGAGATCGTCGCCGCCGGCCAGGCGCAGGATCTCCGGGCGTGGGGTGACGGTCGAGGCGGGGCCATCGCCGGCGGAGTTGGTGTGCAGCACGGTGAAGCACAGCCGTCCGCCCGGTTTGACGGCGGTGGCCAGGGCGGGCAGGAGCCGGTGCGGGTCGAGGAAGTGGAAGGTGCTGAGGGAGTAGATCACGTCGTACGGGGCTGTCGCGCCCAGGTACTCGACAGCGTCGGCGTGCACCAGCCGCAGGTCCGGTACATCGAGGTAGCGGGCACGCGCTCGCTCGATCTGGCTGAGGGAAGCATCGACGCCGTCCACCTGCGCTCCGTAGGTGCGGGCCAGGTGGGCGGCGTGCCGACCAGGGCCGCAGCCGATGTCCAGGACCCGCAGGCCCTCGACGTCCCCGAGGAGGGCGTCCCCGGGCCCGTTCGCTGCAGGGCCCCAGCTGATCCGTTCCACTTCCGGCAGGGGAGTGGCGCGCTCCAGGTGGTGCTTTCCATAGGTGTCCCAGGCGAGGCGGGTCTGATGCTCGATGTCCAACACGTCGACCTCCGTGCTCAGTTCAGGGGCGGAGTGCATAGCAGCGCAGCACGTCGAGATCGGCGGTGCGTACTACGGACCAGCCCGCGGTGAGGATTTCGGCCTCGGCGGGTGTGATCCCGAGGTGCCTGTACGGATCGTCCTCCTCGCGGCGGCCGGCGAGTTCGGTGACGACCCAGAAGGTCCCGCCGGGCGCCAGGACCTGTCGGACGCGGTCGAGGAAGGCCGCCTTGTCGTCGATCCACCGGTAGACCAGGCGGCAGGTGACGATCGCATACGCGGCATCCGGCAGGGCGCTGAGGTCGTCGGAGACGAAGTCCATCAGATGCCAGGCTGGCCCGTCGCCCCGCTGGGTGTTGCGGGCCGCGGCGATGGCGCTGGGCGCGAAGTCGATGCCGATGGTGCGGTAACCGAGCTGGGGAAGGTGGCGGGCGAGTGAACCCTCGCCGGTGCCGATGTCGAGTGCCGGGCGTCCGTGGCCCGGTCCGACATGGTCGGCCAGCATCGCTGCCTCGGTGCTGGTGACCTCGCGATACCGGCGTCCGCCGGCCCAGAGCGGCTCCCAGTAGTCGGCGGTGGCCGGCACGGTCGCCACTCGGCCGCTTTGCGAGCGGGCAGGACAGCAGGGCTCATGGTCTTGGACGTCGGCAAGGGCTGCAGGCGCTGCTTCGCCGGGAATGACGGGCCAGTCGATCTTGATCCGCGTGTGTTTCTTATGGAACACGTGCAGGCCGTCGGTATAGGCGCCGGTCGGTCCGGTGGCGTCCTTGGGCTGGACCGTGATGTGCGGGCAGGGTGCGGCGCGGTGGTTGCGCTGCCAGTGCCGGACGTGCTCGGCCATTTCTGTGGCCGCCAGGTGACCGGCCGGTCCGTAGCCGTGGATGACGAACTCGTAGGCGCCGTTGCCGTTTTCGCTGTCTCCGATCCGCTCGTGTGCCAGACGGGCGAGTGACCTCCCACGCACCATGGCCGCGCCGGGCCAGTGCGGGGGTGGGGGACTGACGAGGCCGGTGTCGTGGTCCGGGTCGACGGACAGGCGGCAGAAGCCGGGGAGAGCCCCGGCCAGATAGAGGGTGAGGGAGTCGAAGGGTTCCTCACCCCCGACGGTGACGTGCGTACGGACCGTTGAGGGCGCCATACCGAAGGCCGGGGCCAGCTGGTCGACGGGCATGGGCGTTCCGTCCTCGAAGGCAAGGCGGATGCCGCAGCCTGGGATGGTGCGTAGATTCGGTTCCCATGCGCCGGCGCCTTGCATGGGGACGAAGCCGCACACGGTGAGTGGCTCCTCACTGATGAGTGCACCGTCGTGTTTCGTGAACCCAATGGACCAAACGTACTGGTGGAGGCGTAGCGGGGCGACGAGGCGTCCGCCCTCCGCGACCATGGTGATCCACGGCAGATCCCAGGTGTCGACCGTGACGATCACCGCGTCGAATCCGCCTTCGGGGACGACATCGGCGGGCAGATACTCGGCGTCCGCGGTGAGGACACGGACACGGTCGTATCCGGCGGCGGCGAATCGACCCTTGCGGCCCCAGGGTCAGAGGTCGGAGCGGCGGTGGCCAAAACGCCGAGCATGCTGCTGCTGCGGCGCCGGGGACGGGCGCGGTCTCGTCGAAGCGTGTGAGCAGAGCGCCGGATCCAGGGAACGGCGGTCGACCGCGGTCATCAGGAGAAGCGGGCGATCGCTTGCTCGGTGTGGGTCTGCAACAAGGTGCCGGCCCTTGCGAGGTCCTCGGGAGTGTCGACCGCCAACCCATCGTCCGCGACGCCGAGCATCCGTACGTCGTGGCCATGCTCGATGAAGCGCAGCATCTCCACGCCTTCGGCACGTTCCAGCGGCCCCTGAGGGAGACGCCGGAACGTGTCGAGGGCCGTTCGGGTGAAGCCGTAGAGACCGAGCTGACGCAGGTACCTCGGCCGGTCACCGCGCGGGTAGGGGATCGGCTGCCGGGAGAACATGAGGGCGTTGTGCTCGGCGTCGACGACGACCTTGACGACGTTGTGGTCCAGGACGGCACCGGCGTCGTCCAGCTCCGTGTATGCGTTCACTGCCAGGGCTCTGGGTGCCAGGTGCTCCATGGCTCGGGAGACAGCGTCAATCGCGGTGGGGGAGATGAACGGCTCGTCCCCCTGGACGTTGATGTAGGCGTCTGCGGGCAGGCGTTCTGCGCACTCCGCGACGCGGTCCGTGCCGGTGAGGTGTTCTCCGGTCCGCATGCACTCGATGCCCAGGCGGTGGCACACCTCCTCGATGCGCTCGTCATCGGTGGCGACCACCACCCCGTCGAGGCGCTCTGCCTCCAGGCAGCGCTGGTGGACGTGCCACAGCAGCGGCTTGTCCCCGAGCTGCGCAAGGGGCTTTCCTGGAAATCGGGAGGCTCCCCAGCGGCACGGGATGACCGCTATGTGGTGGCGGCGCGCGGTGCTCGGCGGTGCGGCGGTGGTGACTGCCACGGCGTACTCCCGTCGGTGAGTGTCAGGAATGGGTGGGGCGGGGGAGGAGGGCCAGCTTGGCGCGGACGGTCGGCGAGGCAGAGTCCTCGAAGGACCGCCACTCGTATCCGCTGACCTCTTCGGTTTGAAGCGTCACGGCGTGTTCGGCCCGGAGGAGGAAGGCCCAGCGGAAGTCGACGTGCTGGTGTGCCGGCTCGCCCTTCGCGGGGTTGGCGGCGATGTCGTGTACGTCGATGTCCAGCGGCACGGTCTCAAAGCCGGGGAGGGGGACGACGGCATCGCGAGGAATGCCGACTTCCTCGCCCAGTTCACGAAGGGCGGCACCGGGAAGGTCTTTGTCCCTTGGCTCGTTGTGGCCACCGGGCGCGAGAGCCTTGCCCGTGGCGTTGTGCTGAATGTGGAGCACCCGGTCGCTGCTGTCGATGACGATGGCGCTGCACGTGATGTGCGTGAAAAAGGTCTTGCGGCTGGTCGGATCGTCCCCGCCGGTAAGGGCGACGAAGAGCGCAGCCAGGGCGTCCCGCTCGGACGGGTGGCGGGTGAGGTACCCCTCAACGGTGGCACGGATGTGGTCGGGGGAAGGCGGCATGGAATCACCTGTCGAAGTAGTCGAACCAGATCCTGGCGATGGCCTGGCGGTCGGGTGCGGCCATTTCGTGGAGACCGGACTGGAAGCGGCCGTGGCTGAGGGCCGCGGTGGCGGCGAGTATCTCGGCCTGAACGAGATGGATGTATGAGCCGACGGCGGCGCCGTGCACGAAGTTGACGGCGCCGCCGTCAGCGAGGACGTAGAAGTAGTGGCCCGTGATCTCGTAGCGCGTCAGATGCTCGCTGACCGGGGTGCGCTTGTAGAGGCCATGGAGGCTGCCGAGTTCAAGTTCGTCCTCTGAGGACGTTACCGAGGCGAGGTACGCCCCGTTGCGCAGGGCGGAGAAATCGCCCTGGCGGAGGGCGAGGTTGCCGGTGGCACACAGGACGAGTTCCGCCTCCCGCAGCGCCTCGGCCGTCGACGCGCTCGTACGGAAGCCTTGGGAATGCGCCTGCACTCTCTTGACTGGATCGGTGTCGTGGACGGTGACGCGTAGGTCTTGGGCGCGCAGCGTCTGAGCGATGGCCCGGCCGACCTTGCCGAACCCGATGACGCAGGCATTTCGGCTGGTCAGAATGTCGCCGCGGGCGCGTACGAGGGCGTCGGTCGAGAAGACGATGGACCGGCCCACTAGGTGGTCCTCGCAGTCCTTCAGCGGGGAGCGGGCCACCGAGACGACCGGGCAGGGCAGGCGGTCGAGTGCCGCGTACCGCTGGTGTCCGTTCTCGGTGTCCTCGACGACGCCGAGGACACGGCCGGAGAACTTCTCTACCAGGGTGTCGAGGCACGGCGCGAAGTAGCCGCCGATGTCTATCAGGATGACGTTCCGGCCGCCTGCTGTGTCCTCCAGGTACTCCAACGCCCAGGTCGAGTCGGCAAACAGTTCTCGGTTCAGGTCATGGATGGTGAAGGCACGTCGGACCTTCTCCAGCGTCGGCTGGTCGACGGACCTGGGCTTGGGTAGTACAGCACCGACCGTGGACGTCGCGGCCATTGCGCGGAGGAACGCCGGCCGCTCGGAGAGCAGGTGCGTGATGATCAGCGTGGTGACGTGCTCGCCAGCGGGGAACCGTGTTGTGATCTGCCGGAAAAAGGCTTCCAGTCGCGCCCTTTCAGGACTCTCCACTGCAACTCCTCCTGGTGTCCCGCTGGTTATGCCGCGCGGCCGTACGCGGCGGTCTCGGCGGCCAGCGCCTGCATGTGGGCTCGCATGCCGTTGTGAAGGTCGACCTGGGGCTGCCAGCCCAAGACCTCATGGGCGCGGCCGGGGTCGGCGCGGGTGGTGAGGACGTCGCCGCTGCGGGGGTTTTCCTGGTGAACCTGGATCTCGCGACCGGAGAGGCTGTTCGCAATGTTGATCACTTCCAGCAGGGAGGCGCTCGAACCACCCCCGACGTTGATCACTCCGCTGGCGGTCGGGATCGTGGCCGCGGCGATGGTGGCGGCGACTGCGTCGTCGATGTACGTGAAGTCCCTGCGCTGGTGACCGTCTCCGTACAGACGTAGTGACTGGCCGGTCAGGGCGGCCGTGAGGGCGCGGTGCGTGAACATGTCGGGGCGCTGCCGGGGGCCGTAAACGGTGAAGTACCGCAGAGCGACGACGCTGGTGGGGCAATGGGCCTGGGCGGAGTGCGCGAGGCAGAGCTGCTCCTCGGCGAGTTTCGTGACCGCGTACGGGGATGCCGGCTGTGGCCGGTCGGTTTCTACGCTCGGACCGCCCTCGGTGGGGCCGTAGACGCTGGAGGACGAGGCCACCACCAGCCGGGGAACACCCATACGGGTGACGGCGTCCATGACGCGGTGGGTGGCGAGGACGTTGGAGGCGACGTACTCGCTGAACTTCGGCCCCCAGGAGGGGCGTACCCCGGGGATGCCGGCCAGGTGAAAGACGGCGTTCGCGTCCACGAGTAGCGGCTCGATCGCGCAGTTGAGGAGGTCAGCGGTGACGTGCATGTACCCCGGGAGCCTCTGCAGGGCGGCCAGGTTGGCTGCGGCCGTGGGGTCGGTGGCAGGGTCACGACGGTCGACGCCGACGACGACGGCGCCGGCCTGGACGAGGGCCTGCGCGAGGTGGGAGCCGATAAAGCCGGCGTCGCCGGTCACCACAGCCCGGCGGGGCACGGTGGTGGTCATGTGGGATGCGTGCTGTGACACGGAGTTCTCCAGGAATCCGAGGAGGGTTGTAGTTCAGGCGAGCCGGGCGAGAACGGTGCGGCCGTGGCTGCTGAGGGCGAGATCGTCCTGCTCGTGTCCGCGGACCAGGGCGGTGACGGCCTCGATCGCACCGAAGGACTCCAGCAGTCGCTGTTCGGTGTCGTTCAGCGGCGTTCCGTATCCGGCGAAGAAAGCCGTGCGGAGGTGGGGAGCGGCCTGCCAGCGGCGGAATTCGAGCCGGGCGAAGTCGCGGATGCGGGCGTCCCGGCGCATGTGCTCGAAGTCGCACATTCCGAAGGCGTCCCCAAGGAGCCAGTTCCGCGGCTGGTAGTCGAGGTGGCACACCGCGCTGTCCATGAGCGTGTTCGCCAGGACGTCCGCGCTGTGGCTCATGCGGTCGCGTTCGGCCGTGGAGATGAGGCCGGCCCGGTCTGCACGGACGATCCAGTCGCGTAGCCGCTGGGCGAGTTCCGTGCCGACGGCGCCGGTACGCGGTACCGAGGTGGCGTGGTGGAGCTTGCCCAGGACGCGCCCGGCCTCGTAGTGAGCCTGTTCCTCCTCCGGCGACCCGGGGGCGACCGCATCCGCCCGTACGCCGCGCACCGCGGTGAGCAGCAGGGTGCATGTTCTGTCCTGTCGGCCCACCACTCGGGGGACGTGCCCGATCAGGTGAGCTCCCCAGGCGAGATAGGCATGGAGTTCTCGGATGTATCGGTCGCGTTCGCTGTGCTGCTTGGCGAAGAACTCATTGCCGTCGGCGTCGACAAGACGCAGGACTCGGGGCGGGAGAGTCGGATCGTGCACGATCCGGACCGCTCCCAGCGCGCCGCGTGCCAGGCTCAGCCGCGGATCATCGGACAGCGTGATCACGCGACAGCCTCCTGCGATAAGGCGGCCAGGTGCTCGGTGTCGTTGTGGCAGTCGAGCATCCACCGTCTCTGCCCAAGCCGGTTGAGGTGGTGTTGCCACCGGGTGATGGACCCGTGAGAGACCGTGAACCCGGCCGGAGATCCGAGCAGGATTCCCAGGAGCAGGGTGTGGGCGACGATCACGGTCTCGCCGTGCGCGGCGAACAGGATGCGCTCACCCTCGTGATGGTCGATGAGCTCCCGTAGGAGGCCGCCTGCCCGCTCCAGGTAGCCGTTCCACGTGTCGGATCCAGCAGCCCAGGGCGTGTCCGGGTGGGCGTGCGGCCCGCCATCGGCGGCGGTTTTCACCTCGGCCCAGGGTCTGCCGTCGGCGGCACCGTGGACCGGACCGTCGAGGCGGTCGTCGGTGGACATGGGGAGGTTGAGGGCCTGGCTGATGATCTCGCCGGTCTGGCGCAGGCGGAGGCGCGGGCCGGCGTACAGGGCGTCGAACGGCTTGTCGCGGTGCTCGGTGGCGAGGCGAAGCGCGACCCGTTCGGTCTGGGCGTATCCGCGGTTGGTAAGCCCGGTGCAGGTGCGCGGGCCGCCTACCAGGCCGTCGACGTTGCACTGGGCTTCGCCGTGGCGGACGAAGACGAGTTCGGTGGTGATCATGCGGATCCTCGGGGGCAGGGTCGGGGCGACCAGCTGTAGCGGTAGCCGTTGCGCCCGGCGTACGGAGCGGTCAGCACGGCGTGCAGGGCGAGGAAGTCGTCGAGCCGCTCGCGATCCGTGATGCCAAGCTGGGGGTCGTGGCGTACGGCGGCCTCGTTGTAGGCGCGCAGGGCCGAGTCAATGGCTGGAGCCGGCAAAGGCCCGTACGTCAGGACCAGCGTCGCGATCAGCTTGGCCAGGTCGTAACCCATCGGCGCAAGCGTCAGATCGTCGGTGTCGACCGTGTAGATCTCTCCGGCCTCGGTGAGGATGAAGTTGCGCGGGTTGCTGTCCTTGTAGAAGGCGGTCGGCCCCTCGGCGGTCTTCTCCAGCAGCGTCAGCATTGCGTGGAGGGCGGCGCGGTCCGGCAGGTACCCCTGTTCCAGCCTTCTTCGCAGGGCAGCCTGCCGGGGACCGATGTAGTCGCCGAACGCGATGCCGTCACGGAAACGGTGGGGCCTGTTGAGCGCGGCCGGCCGGAGGTCGGTGGTCCAGGCGGCCCCGTGGACATCGCCCAGCAACCCAGCCAGGGCCGGCAGGTCCTCGGTCCGGGCAGGACGGCCGTCGATCCACTCGTATGTCAGGCTCGTCGGCCCCACCACCGTCAGCGCCGGAAGCCGCAGCGGCGGTGCGTGCTCGACGAGCCAGGCGTGATGGCGGGCTGCCGAGGCCACCCGGCCGGGGGTCTCGTAGTGCTTGGTGAACTGGCGAACGCTCACGACCGTCCTCCCCCTGACTGGGCCACCACGAAGGTGACGAGGGACTTGGTGGTGAGGGGTCGGTCCGGCAGGAACTCATGCAGTGTTGCCGCGAGCGCACCAGGATTGCCGTAAAGGCCCGGGGCGAGGTCGTACTTCGGGTTGGTGGCCAGGTACTCCGCCACGTGGTCGTGTCCGTCGAAGGTGAAGTGGTGCTCCTCGTGCTCCACAGCGAGTACGTCGAGCGACACGGCGGCCAGGTGGGCGAGGTTGTCGCTGTGCGCCGAGATGTACAGGCTCTCGTGCTGCTCGGCCCGCGGGTCGAGGCCGGCGGCAGCGACCAGCTGGTCCATCTCCCGGTAGCTGTCGAGTCCCTTCGTGACGAGCACGGCCAGCCCTCCCGGAGCCAGCACCCGCTTCATCTCCGCGACCACCGTCTGAGGCTGCAGTGAGTGGTAAAGGCAGAAGGCTGCGACAGCGACGTCGAATGACTGGGCAGGAAGCGGCAGTTGGTGGAAGTTGCCCATGAGGAAGCTGACTGGGACGTCGGGGAGCCGTTGAGCGCGGTGTAGGGCCTGTTCGATCAAGGCCGGAGCCGCGTCGAGACCGAGTACCCGCTGCGGCCGGAGTTGCTGGGCCAGGGCCAGACTGCTTGTACCGCGACCACAGCCGACGTCCAAGACCAGGCCGAGCTTGTCTGCCCGCTCGTGGTGGGCGCGCACCAGGCGCACGATCGTGTCTGGTACCGGGTGTCCGGAGGTTTTCGCCCGCATCAGGGCATTTGACCGGCCGGCCAGCCGCGAGGCGTGCCCATACAGCTCCGCTTGCCGCGCGGGGTCCAGGAAGGGGTTGGCGCCGCTCATGCCGCACCCTCCCCTCGGGGGCGCGGAGCGCTCAGCGGTGCTCGGCGGCGACCTTGCGCAGCCAGCGGTGCGTCTGTCGCCGGTTGCGCAGCAGCACCACCTCGGCACGGCCCGAGGCGAATTCCTCGATCTTGGCCATGACGCGCGGGCGCATCTTGCGGCGGTACGTCGCCACGTACTTGATCACGCCCCAGTGGATGCGGTTGTGCACCCCGTTGCCCTTGTGCCCTGCCCCGTGCCGGATCTGGCGGGAGAAGATCCCGTACAGCGCGGCCACGGTCGAGACGTCCATGAGGACCACTGTGTCGCAGGCTTCGAGCCGGATCTGCAAGGTGGAGTTGTAGTTGCCGTCGATCACCCACTTCGGTTGCGCGACCAGGTCCCGCTGCAGGGCGGCGAACTTCTCCATGGGCAGCGCGTTCCACGCGTCGTCGTAGAACGCGGCGTCCAGGTGCGTGACCGGGGCGTCGAGGATCCTGCCCAGCTCGCGTGCCAGGTAGGACTTGCCGCTGCCTCCGCAGCCGACGATGGCGACCTTCTTCATGGTGCTCCAGCGTAGAGGCGCTCGGGTGCCCGGTCGGGCCGGCCGGTCGGACACGTTCGGATGATCGAGGTGCCATGGCCTGGGAAGCCAGCTGCATCACGCCGCTCCCCGTTCCATATCTACGGGGCTGGCGGCCGTGTCCAGGACGGCTTCCAACGCGTCTACCTGCCGACTCAGGCGGAACAGGTCCAGGCGGTCCAGGCAGGCCGCGATCAGGTCCGCGTGCTGCTGGGTGCCGGCGATCCGCTGGAGGTGGGCGAGCCGCTCGATCACCTCGCTGCCGGAGCTGACGATCAGATCCTTGGGCACGAAGCGGTCCGCGTGCAGGATGTCGGCAGGGGCGAGCGGCAGGCAGCCGGCGAGGACGGCCTCGAAGATCCGCTGCGTCATCTGCCCGACGACGGCGTACCGCTCCGGCAGCATCAGCACGGTTGCCAGAGACCTGCCATACACCGCGTGGACCGCCTCGAAGGGGAGCCTGCCGAGGAACCGGACGTGCGGCCAGCGATCGGTCTTGGTCCACTTGCCCCCGACCAGGTGATCGAAGCGTGCTGCGGCCGGCGCGAAGAAGCGGTCAAAATGCTGGTCGCGGTCGTACTGGTTGCCGACGTACCCGAGGACGAGATCCCTGGGCTTCTTGGCGAGCACGATCGGATCCGCCTCATCGAGGAGACGGTCGTCGACCGGGAAGAGCAGGCGGTGGGCGTTCGCCGTAGGTTCGAGAGCGGCCTCGCACACAGTGGTTTGGCGGATACGCCGCCACACGCTGTCCGGCCGGAGCTGGCGGTCCTTATCCCAGATCACGGTCGGGGTGCCGAGCCGAACTGTGTACCAGGTGACCAGCTCTGTCTGGCGGTGCAGGTCGCAGGTGTGCCCCTCGGTGCCGCACGGGGTGGTGTTGCGCCCGTCGATTGCCCAGCGCCACTCCAGGAACAGGACGTCGATGTCCGGGGTGCCGCTGTGGAAGGCGTAGGCGTTGCCGAGGTCGTCGCCGGCCTCGATCAGGTCGCGGTTGGCCTGTAGGAAGACGATCTCGTGGCCGCGGCCGAGGAGAGCGTCGATCAGGGGCCGGCGGTGGCTGCGGCCCCCGTCTGGGGTGTCGGTGATTCCGTTGCCGAGGAATCCCCAGAAGCTGTATCCGATCTTCACTTTGTGATCCACCGACCTTCCAGCAGCAGGGCGTCCAGTCCGGAGTTGGCCAGGCAGTCCAGCGCCATCTCTGGTGTTCCGCAGATCGGCTTGCCCTTGACGTTGAGGGAGGTGTTGATCAGCACCGGCACCCCAGTACGGCGGGCGAAGGCGCTCAGCACGTCGTGCATGAACGCGTTCTGCGACCGGGTGACGGTCTGGAGGCGGGAGGTGCCGTTGGCGTGCACGATGGCCGGCACGCGCTCGCGCGCCTCGTCGGTTACGCCGGACGCCATCGACATGTACGGCGCCTCTTGGCCGAGGGTGAAGAACTCCGCGGCGCGTTCGGCCAGGACCATGGGAGCGAAGGGGCGGAACGGCTCCCGGAACTTCACGGTGGCGTTCAGACGCTCGACGACCCCGGGCTCCAATGGAGAGGCGAGGATCGAGCGATTCCCAAGGGCGCGGGGGCCGGCTTCGACTCGTCCCTGGAAGAGCCCGACGATCATGCCGTGGGCAAGCTGGTCGGCGAGGAACTCGGCGGAGTCCACGCCTAGCGTCTTCTGCTGGAGCCCGGGCCATGGCGTGAGGTCAAGGGCCTGGTGCTGGTACGACGGGCCGAGATAGCAGGCCCGGGCGACGCCGGACACGGGTCGCCGGCTGCGGCTGCCGGTGTGTGCGGCGATGGCGGCCCCGATCGCGGTGCCGGCGTCGCCCGGGGCGGGCGGGACGAAGACTTCGTCGAAAATTCCGGCCTCGATGATCCGCCCGATGCTCACGCAGTTCGTGGCGACTCCACCGCCGACACACAGGCGGCGCGATCTGGTGATCATCCGGGCCCTGCGGGCCAGATGCAGCATCACCTGCTCGGTGCGCTCCTGGAGGGCGGCGGCCAAATCCCGGTGGACGTCTTGGATCGGCTCGCTCGGGTGGCGCTCGGGGCACGTCTCGTCCATGAAGCGGCGAGAGGTCCTCGGGTAGCCCGAGGTCAGCACGCGCGGTGGGAAGTAGGCGGGGTCGACCGAAAAGCCCGTGGGTGTTGTGCGCAGGGCCCGGGCAAAAAGTGGGCGGAACTGCTCCGGATCGCCGAGGGCGGCGAGCGCCATCACGGTGCCCTCCTCGTCACCACGGCGCCACCCGAGGTGCTCGGTGACCGCGCCGTACACATAGCCCAGGGAGGCAGGGTCGTTTATCGCCTCCAGGGTGCGGGTGGAGGGGTGGAGCGCGTTGTGTCCACGGGCGATGGTGGTGGTCTGCCGCTCGCCGAGGCTGTCCACGATGAGCACGGCGGACTCGTTCCACCCTGAGGCGGCGAAGGCCGTCAGTTGGTGGGCCCGGTGGTGCAGGACGGGGGAGACACGGGAGGAGGGGAACCGCCGGCCGAGGGCGCGGGTGCGCAGCTGGGTCCGCACCGCCACCTTGGCGAAGCCCTGAGCCCTCGGCAGCGCCCGGTCGCGCGTCGTCGGCGACAGAGCCATGCGCAGGGCTGCCGGGGACTCGGCGAGGTAGTGGGCGGGCCGGAAGTTGTAGGCGACGGCGTCGACGTCGCCCCCGGTGAGCCCGGCCTCCCTCAGCAGCCACTCGACGGCGTGGCGGGGGTAGTCCTTGGTGTGCTTGTGCTGAGAGAGGCGCTCCTCCTCCACGAAGCCGATCAGCTCCCCGTCTACCAGCAGGGCAGCGGAGGAGTCGTGCGTGAAGGAGCACAGCCCGAGGATGACCGAGGGCGCGCGGTCCATGGTGGCCATCACCGCGTCCCCGCCGTCGCACGCGCGGTCGAGGCGCCGGCACGGCGGTTCAGCTCGCCGTACCAGGCGATGAGCGCCTCGCCCAGCGGCCCCTCGATCTTGTCGGCGACCCGCCACGCCTGCTCGCGCGCGCCGTCCTTCCACATGCGGTAGCTGCGCAGTGTCTCGGCCATCGTGTCCCAGCCCGGGTGGCCGGTCACGTCCCGGGCCTCGACCTGGTCGAGCAGATCGTCGAAGCCCCGCCACGGTGTGGTGAGGTCCGGCATGACCGCGCTCGCGGTCACCGCGGTCAGCTCTTCTGCTTGGTTGAGATGGTTATCGTAGATGTGCAGCGATCCCACGTGGTGGTGGAACTCGCCCAGCTCGGCGCCGAGCCAGCCCGCGACCAGCTCGTGCAGCACGGTGTAGAAGAACAGGTCGTACGGCATGCCGATCCACACGTCTTGGCCACGCATCGTGGTCGACATGTGCAGGCGGCCGGCGCGCAGATGGAAGCCGAAACCCAGCGTGCAGGGCACGTCCTTGTGGCCGGCGGCGTCCTGGGCCGGGTCGTAGAGCTGGATCAGGGCCCGGCGGGAGTCGGGGTCCTCCTTGAGGGTCTCGACGACGCGGCTCAGCTGATCCACGTTCCCGGCCCACTTCCGCATCCGCGGCCCGTACGCGCCCCGCAGGACACCGTCGTCGGCGTACTTCCGCAGGCGCGCGTTGTAATCGAAGATCCACGGGGCGTCCGAGCCGGAGAGGTGCCACACGGTCTCCGCCACGGCGAACGCGGGGTTGATGACGCGCGTCGGCGGCGCGTACAGCAGGCGGGCCCGGGGCTGGGTCAGCCGCATGTGGACATCTAGCACCTCACGGGTCGCCATGCCGCGAGGGCTGACCCTCTCGCCGCTCTTGGCCAGGGCGACAGCGCCGATGAAGAGTTCGGCGACGCTGTCGGCGGTCAGCTGTGTCATCGGACAGGTACTCCTTCGCCCTGCGGCCGTCCGGACTCGGCGGCGCGGGCATCGTCGTGGTTGATGTAGTGGGGGCGCATGACACGGCCGCCCGAGGGGCGGGTGATGAGGCATGCGACTTGCGCTGCGCTGTCACCGCGCCACCTGCACACCGCGTCCGTCGCCGCCCGGTCGGCAGGCGGGCGCGGCCCGCGCAGTGCGACGAGAGCGTCGGCGATGTCATCGGCGGTGCTGCACCGCAGTGCAAGGCCGTGGTCGGAGAGTCCGAGCGTGCGCTCGCCGGGCGAACCCAGTTCGAGCACCGGCACGCCCACCAGCGCGGCTTCGACGCCGCACGTCGAATAGGCGCTCGCCAGGGCGTCGGCACCGGCGAGGCATCCACGAGCGCCGACGCGGGGATCGGCCACGGCCAGGAGCGGCCGACCGTCCCGTTCGAGCAGGGGGGCGAAGACGTCGACGCTCTGTGCCGGATGCGGCGCGATGACGAGGCCCCAGTCGCTGCCGGCCTGCCACAGACCGTCCAGCAGCAGGTCGGCCTGGGCCTTGAGCCGGTCAGGACCGAAGGGCTGGCAGGCCCACACCGCGATACGGGCAGGACTGCGACGCGGGCCGGGGGCCAGCAGATTTTCCAGATAGCGCCGCTGAGTCTCGCGGCCGACGCCAGCGAGTGCATCGAAGCGGGGCTGGCCCAGGACATGGACTTCGGCGTCAGGGTGGCGCACCCACGCCTTTGCGAGGGGGAGATCCCGCTCGCCCATAACCACGATGTGGCGGCTGTGCAGCGCGGGCCATACGACCGCCTCCGCCGTCCAGGCCCCGTGCTGGACGTGCACTGTGTTCGCCCCATGGAGCTCTGCCACATGTACGGCCAACGCACCCAGTGGGCTCGTGTCGTTGCTGACCAGGACGGTATGAGGCCGGAGGGCGGTAAGGACGCCGTCCAACCATGTCTCCGCCCGCACGACGGATCGCCACGACGGCTGGGTGCACCCGCCGCTTGTCTCCAAAAGAACGGACACGAGGCGGATCAGTCGGGCCAGTTGAACCTCGTGCTCGCCGACTCGAACGACGCGGCCATCGTCCTGCGGCCTCAGCCCGTCCACGCCGCCGCAAAGGTCGAAGAGACCGGTCGGCGGCGGGCACAGGTTCACACCCGCGACGCCCGAAGCCGGGCACCGCTCCGCCGGGTCGGTCGCCAAGTCCACCACGAGGCTGGGGCGCCCGTTCCGGGCTAGCTGTGCTGTTCGGAGAGGTTGGTGACGCGGCTGGCTGGTGGGCGGCCGCTGATGCCGGTGTGGGGTCGGTGGTAGTTG
>NZ_BAAAGU010000090.1:0-16409 GCF_039524635.1 Streptomyces thermocarboxydovorans
TCTACACCCACATGATCGAGGAGTACGCGCGGCACAACGGCCACGCCGACCTGATCCGCGAGCGGGGGCGCCGGGGGCGGAGGTGCCGCGGCGTCCGAGGGCGTGGCCGCGCCGGCGAAGGCGGGGATCGCCGCGGGCGTGGTCGCGGTGGCGGCCGCCGTGGCCATCGCCATCGCCCTGTCGGGCAACGAGTCCACCAAGGAGGCGCCGCCGAAGGCGGGCCCGCCCGCCTCGGCACCGGCGGTCCAGGAGGAGCCGGAACCGGAGCCCACGAGGAAGAACGCCACCCCCCGCCCCGCTCCCCCCGTGCCGGCTGCCGCCCGTCCGGCACCCGAGCCGACGCCCACACCCACGTCAACCCCGACCCCGACCCTGACGCCGCGTCCCACCCCGACACCGACAACGCCCACCCCGACACCGACGCCGACGCCCACCCCCACGCCGCCACCGCCCCCGGCCCCGGAAGTCCATCCGTGGAGCGAGCTGTCGTACGACATCGCCGGTGACGGGACGCGCCCCGAGATGCGGATCAACTCCAGCAGCTGGGTGTGGCAGCGCTCCGGCCTGCGCATCGACGGCGTCCGCTACAGCCACGGCGTCACGGTGCACGGCCGCTCGTCCGTCACCATCGGCCTGAACCGGCCGTGCAGCTCCTACGACGCGCTGGTGGGCGTGGACGACATGACGATGAAGCTCGGCAAGGTGAGGTTCTCGGTCCACGCCGACGGGGTCCCGCTGTGGAACTCCGGGGTGATCAAGGGCGGCGACCCGGCGGTGCCGGTCCCTGTGGACCTGGCGGGACACGAGACCGTGCGCCTGGTGGTGGAGCCCGTCGGGCACTTCGACGCGGTGCTGGCCCTGGCCGACTGGGCGGAGTCCCGCTTCACCTGCAGGTAGGCGGACCCTGCCGGGACGGGCGGGTCAGCCGGCCGCGCCCGCGCCCAGGGCGCCCCGGCGCACCACGATCCCGCCGGGCACGGCGCGCTGGCGTGCCGGTGTGCCCGTCCAGCAGGTGCCGCGCCGCGCCAGCAGCCGCCGCAGCCACAGCTCCAGGCCCACCAGATCGGCGAGCCCCTCCAGGGGGAGCGGCTCGCCCTCCGCCGCCCCGCGCAGCGCCTTGCGCACCACCCGTGCCTCGACCAGTCCGGCCTCCGCGAGCAGCGGGGTGTCGAACAGCGCCGTCAGCGAGTCCACCGCGACCCGCAGCCCGGTCCGCGCGGTGGCCACCGCGGCCGTGCCGCCGGTCGGCGCGCCCCAGCCGTCCGGCAGGTCCCGGACTCCGGCGCCCTCCAGCACGGACCGCAGGATCGCCGCCCGCGCTCCGGGCCGTACCCGCAGCGCCTCCGGCAGGGCCCGGCAGGCCCGCACCACCTGGTTGTCGAGGAACGGCGCGTGCAGCCGCTGGAAGCGCACCTCCGCCGCCTGCTCCAGCACCCGCAGGTCGGCCGCGTGGCGGGCGAGTGCCGCCCGCGCCCGGAAGTCCCCGGGGCGCTGGCCGGGTCCGACGCCGACGTCGGCGCGGCGCATCGACGCCTGCAGGCGAACCGATACTTCAGCCAGGGCCTCGCCGGTCAGCCAGCGCGCCGCAGGGCCGGGTCTTCCCCAGCTCAGGGCGGCCAGCGAGGCGTCGGCGGCCCCGGAGATCCCGGCGAGGCCCCCGTCGTCGTCGAGACTGCGCCGCATCAGCCGCTGCGCCAGCTCCTGCACGCCCGCCCGGTAGGAGGTGCGGGCCAGCCGCCGTGCCGCCGCGTAGACGCGTGCGGGCACCATCACCGAGCCGTCCGCCTTGGCCAGGGCGGCCACCGGGCGCACCAGATGGCGCCGCTTGCGGTCCATCAGCAGATCGGACAGGCGGGCCGGGTGGGCGTCCAGCACCTGCCGGGCCCCGTAGCCGGTGAAGTGGTCCGCGCTGCCGGCCGCGAGGCGGGCCCGGTGCCGGGCCGCGACGACCAGCGAGGGGCCGGGCTCGTCGGTGAGGGGTCCGTCGAGATCGGCGTAGGGCAGCGTCTCCTCGCTGCCGGTGACCACCACGTGGTGCAGCCGGGGGTTCGCGGCCAGTGCGCCGGCCCGCTGGAGTTCGTCCTCCCGGCCGCCGACGACGAGGTCGTTGAAGGTCACCGCCAGCAGCCGCTCCCCCGCCCCGGTGCCGTGCCCCAGCACGGTGCCGGGCATGCCGGGCAGCCCGGCGGCCAGCAGCGCCAGCGTCCCGGAGGCCGGTCCGCCGGACAGGTCGGCTCCGATTCCCGGCACCGGCATCCCGCGTGCGGCCCGCCGTTCGGCCGGTCCCATGCCGGGCACGGGGCCGGGGTCGATGTCGGCCCCGGGGACGTGCCGGGGCGCGGCGAGGCGGGTGCGCACCGCTTCGACCAGTGCGTCCCGTACGGCGTCCACCGCGCGGTCCGGGTCCGCGGGCGGTGCCGCGACGGCGAGCGAGGCGACCGGCTCGTAGCCGGCGATCTCGCGGGCTCCCGCGCGCAGGATCAGCGCGTGCCCCGGTGGGATGCGCTTGACGCCGTCGTACGGGGTGGAGTCGTGCAGCGCGGCCGGTACGTCGGGGGCGGCGAGCAGTGCGGCGAGGTGCCCGAAGTCCAGGTTGGCCTCGATGAGGTCGGCCAGCGGCAGCGCGGCGGTCGCATAGGCGGTGCCGCCCGCCCAGGGTGTGTAGAACACCGGCCGGGCGCCCGCGAGATCACCGCAGACGGTGATCCGGCGTCCGACCTGCACGACCGCGGTGTAGCTGCCCGGCCAGGCGGTCAGATGCCGAAGTGCCCCGCCGCGCGCGGCGAACAGGGCCACCCGCAGCTGCTCGTCGGAGGCGCCGCAGGTGCCGAGCACGGCGATCCGGGTCTGCGCGTCGGCCTTCACCACGCGTACCTCGTCGGGCCGCCAGTCGCCGACGGCCCACAGCGGGTCGGGATCGCCCCACAGCAGCTGGGAACCCACGGGATGCACCGTCTCGCCGTCGGTGCCGCTGGCCCCGGCGGAGCCGTACCCACCCGCTCCGGCAACTCCCGCGGCGGTGCTGCTCCACCCCACCAACCACCGCATCGACGCCTCCACAGGATGTGGACAACCAGTGCACCGTACGAACCGGTTCTCCATGCTGCCACGAAGGAGGCGTTCCAGAGGGGTGGCGGAGCCGCATGTGCTCCGCCGGATGCGCCCCGGCGGAGACGTCCGGACCCGGATTCGCCCCCGTGACACCCGGTGCTGAACTCCCGTTTGCGGCGCCGTGATCGGCGCGCTTCGCCGCAGCTCATGCCGCTGCACGCCGACTCGAATGCGCCCCCGCCGTGCGCCCTGAATGCACCCAACGCGCCCTCAACTGCCAGCGTGAACGCGGAGTTGTCCCACGAACGGCGGGGGCGATTTTCGGCCAAATCGGAGCGAGAAGAGCAGCCTTGAACACGCTCCGTGCAACCCCGGCCCACCGCCGGAGGGTTGCGCAGTCCGGGAGGCGCAGCACGCCTCCCGGACCGTTCCGCCGCCCGCGGGGATGAAGGCGGCGGTGTCCCCCAGCCCGCTGGATCCAGTACAGCGGGCCGACCCACGCACGGACCATGGAACCGCTCCCGGGATGGCCGGAGAAGAGCGCACACACGGGCGCACGGCCACACGCCGGGAGCACGCCGCAACTGCGCGTATCGGCCCCGTACTTCAGTACGGACCACAATCCCGCCAACCGGAAGAATGCCCCTTAACGCTTGGGATGCGGCGAACTACGCTGGGTTTACGAATGCCGCAGGGTTATGCCAGCGCGGCAGCCGTCTGTGTCGAGGGGTGGCGCATGTCCAGGGAGCAACGCGGGCCGAACGAAAAGCTCGGCGCCGTTCTCGCCCTCGCGGGAATCTCCAACGCAGGCCTCGCGCGGCGCGTCAACGACCTTGGCGCACAGCGAGGACTGACACTTCGCTACGACAAGACGTCGGTCGCGCGCTGGGTGTCCAAGGGAATGGTGCCGCAGGGCGCGGCGCCGCACCTGATCGCCGCCGCCATCGGCCAGAAGCTGGGCCGCCCCGTCCCGCTCCACGAGATCGGGCTGGCGGACGCGGACCCCGCACCCGAGGTGGGCCTCGCCTTCCCGCGGGACGTCGGACAGGCGGTGAAGTCCGCGACCGAGCTGTACCGGCTGGACCTCGCCGGCCGCCGGGCCGGCTCCGGCGGCATCTGGCAGTCGCTCGCCGGGTCCTTCGCGGTGAGCGCCTACGCCACTCCCGCCTCGCGCTGGCTGATAACCCCGGCCGACAGCTCGGTGGCACGGGACCCGAGCCCGTCCGAGGGCTCCGCCGCACCGATCAAAGTCGGCCACAGCGATGTGCAGAAGCTGCGCGAGGCCGCCGAGGACGCCCGGCGCTGGGACTCCAAGTACGGCGGCGGGGACTGGCGTTCCTCGATGGTGCCCGAGTGTTTGCGGGTGGAGGCGGCGCCGCTGCTGCTCGGCTCCTACTCCGACGACGTGGGCCGTGCGCTGTTCGGCGCGGCGGCCGAACTGACCCGGCTCGCCGGGTGGATGGCCTTCGACACCGGCCAGCAGGAGGCGGCGCAGCGCTACTACATCCAGGCCCTGCGCCTGGCGCGGGCCGCGGCGGACGTGCCGCTCGGCGGCTATGTGCTGGCGTCGATGTCGCTGCAGGCGACCTACCGCGGCTTCGGTGACGAGGGCGTCGACCTCGCGCAGGCCGCGCTGGAGCGCAACCGGGGGCTGGCCACCGCCCGCACCATGAGCTTCTTCCGGCTCATCGAGGCCCGGGCGCACGCGCGCGCCGGGGACGCGCAGGCGGCGGGTGCGGCGCTGAAGTCCGCCGAGGGATGGCTGGAGCGGTCCCGGCCCGGCGACAGCGACCCCTCCTGGCTCGGCTTCTACACCTACGACCGGTTCGCGGCCGACGCGGCCGAGTGCTACCGCGACCTGAAGGCACCGCGGCAGGTGCGAAGGTTCACCGAGCAGGCCCTGTCCAGGCCGACGGAGGAGTTCGTGCGCTCGCACGGGCTGCGGCTGGTGGTCTCGGCCGTGGCCGAGCTGGAGTCGGGGAACCTCGACGCGGCCTGCGAGCAGGGGGTCCGGGCGGTGGAGGTGGCCGGGCGGATCTCGTCCGCGCGCACCACCGAGTACGTGAAGGACCTGCTGCACCGGCTGGAGCCCTACGGCGACGAGCCGCGGGTGATGGAGCTGCGGGAGCGGGCCCGGCCGCTGCTGATGGCGCCCGCGTGAGCTCCGGGCCCCGGCCCGGCCCGGTGACCGTCCGCGTTTGAGCGCGATGTCAGTGGTGCAGTGCACTATCGGTGGCGGAGGTGGTGCACGTGGTGGCCTACGACTGTGATGTGCTCGTGATCGGTGGGGGGATCGTCGGGCTGTCCACCGCCTACGCGATCACCCGGGCCGCCCCCGGCACGCGGGTGACGGTGCTGGAGAAGGAGGCCGGGCCCGCCCGGCACCAGACGGGGCGCAACAGCGGGGTCATCCACAGCGGCATCTACTACCGGCCCGGCTCGCTCAAGGCGCGGTACGCGGTGCGGGGCGCCGCGGAGATGGTCAAGTTCTGCGCGGAGTACGACATCCCGCACGCCGTGACCGGCAAGCTGATCGTCGCCACCGAGCGGGACGAGCTGCCCCGGCTGCACGCGCTGGTGCAGCGCGGCCGGGAGAACGGGCTCACGGTGCGGGAGCTGGGCACGGCGCAGATGGCCGAGTACGAGCCGGAGATCACGGGGCTGGCCGCCATCCATGTGGGCACCACCGGCATCTGCGACTTCACGGCGGTCGCCCGCCGGCTCGCCGAGGCGTCCGGCGCGGAGATCCGCTACGGGGCCCGGGTGGAGCGGATCGACCGCCGGCCCGAGCTCGGGGTCGCCGTCCGCACCGCCTCCGGCGACATCGTCCGCGGGCGGATGCTGGTGAACTGCGCCGGCCTGTACTGCGACGAGATCGCCCGGCTCACCGGCGACGAGCCCGGCGTGCGGATCGTGCCGTTCCGCGGTGAGTACTACGAGCTGGCCCGGCCGGAGCTGGTGAGGGGGCTGGTGTATCCGGTGCCCGACCCGGCGTTCCCGTTCCTCGGCGTGCATCTCACCCGCGGCACCGACGGGGGCGTGCACGTGGGCCCCAACGCGGTGCCGGCGCTGGCCCGCGAGGGGTACGACTGGCGCACCGTGCGCCCCCGCGAGCTGGCGGGCACCCTGGCCTGGCCGGGCGCCTGGCAGCTGGCCCGCCGGCACTGGCGGTACGGCGCCGGTGAGCTGCACCGGTCGCTGTCCAGGAGCGCCTTCACCGAGGCGGTGCGGCGGCTGCTGCCCGCGGTCACCGAGGACGATCTCGTGCCGGCGGCGGCCGGGGTGCGGGCGCAGGCCGTGCTGCGGGACGGCACCCTCGCCGACGACTTCCTGATCCAGCAGACCCCGCGGGCGGTGCATGTGCTGAACGCGCCCTCACCTGCGGCGACGGCATCGCTGCCGATCGGCCGCGAGATCGCCCGGCGGGCCCTGGCCGCGCTGGAGCGGTGAGCCGTGGCCCACGGCCCGCGCTGGAGCGGTGAGCCGTGGCCCACGGCACTCCCCGGCACGGCCCGAAGGACCGGACGCACCCCCGTAAAATCGACAGCACTGTGTCTGACTCCGTGAACACCCCCGAAGCGCCCCGGCCCGCCCCCGAGCGCCCCACCCCGCAGTCGGTCCGCCGTACCCGCGCCAAGGGCGAGCCGCGGTTCCCGGACGGTCCCAAGGCCGATCCCGCCGGATCGCACTTCGAGCGGCGGATCCGCAGCTTCCAGCCGCGCCGGAGCCGGGTGACCGCGGGCCAGGCGGACGCCTTGCAGCGGCTGTGGCCGAAGTGGGGCTTCGACATCGACGGCCGGCGGGTGCTGGATCTCGCGGAGTTCTTCGGCAACGACAACCCGGTCGTCCTGGAGATCGGCTTCGGCATGGGCGAGGCGACCGCGCAGATGGCCGCCGCCGACCCGGCCACCAACATCCTCGCCGTGGACGTGCACACCCCCGGCCAGGGCAATCTGCTCAAGCTCGCCGACCGGCAGGGCTTGAGCAACATCCGCGTGGGCAACGGCGACGCGGTCATCCTGCTGCGGGAGATGCTCGCCCCGGACAGCCTGGCCGGGCTGCGCGTCTTCTTCCCCGATCCCTGGCCGAAGAAGCGGCACCACAAGCGGCGGCTGATCCAGCCGGAGTTCCTCTCCCTGGCGGCGACCCGCCTCAGGCCGGGCGCCCTGGTGCACCTCGCCACCGACTGGGAGCCCTACGCCGAGCAGATGCTCGAGGTGCTCACCGCCCACCCCGCCTACGAGAACACCCGGGCGGACGGCGGCTTCGCACCCCGCCCCGACTTCCGTCCCCAGACCCGTTTCGAGACGCAGGGACTGGAGAAGGGGCATGTGGTGAACGACCTGCTGTTCCGTCGCGTACAGCACGAAGACCAGCCCCCCACCGGCGCCTGACCCGCGGCCTCGCGGACCTGCGGGCGGCGCCCCTGCCTCGTTAGGGTCGACGCGTGGCCAGCTCCCCGTATCCGACGCCCGTGAGTCATGCCGCCGGGAGCAGCTCGGCGCGGTCCGCGCACTGGTGGCAGCGGGCCTGGGTGCGCTACGGGGCGCTGAGCACTCTGCTCGCCCTGTCCGGCCTTGTCATCCTGGCCCTGGTCCGGGAGCAGACCGGCACCCAGGGCTTCCTGGTCGGACTGGGCCTCGCGGTGCTGCCGGTGCCGCTGCTCATAGCCGCCTTCCGCTGGCTGGACCGGGTGGAGCCGGGCCCCTGGCGGAATCTGCTGTTCGCGTTCGCCTGGGGGGCCTGCGCGGCGGCGCTGATAGCGATCGTCGCCAACAGCTTCGCCACCAGATGGATAGCGACGGCGACCGCGGACCCGGCCGGGGCGGACACCCTGGGCGCGACCGTGGTGGCGCCGGTCGTCGAGGAGTCCGCGAAGGCGGCCGCCGTGCTGCTGCTGTTCCTGTTCCGCAGACGGGACTTCACCGGGATCCTCGACGGCGTGGTGATAGCGGGCGTCACCGCGACCGGCTTCGCGTTCACCGAGAACATCCTCTACCTCGGCACGGCCTTCGGCGCCGACCAGCTCACCGGCGGCAGCGGCATCCCCTCGGTGACCGCGGCGACGTTCTTCGTCCGCATCGTGATGTCCCCGTTCGCGCACCCGCTGTTCACGGTGCTCACCGGGATCGGGTTCGGCATCTCCGCCCTGTCCACCGAGCGCCAGCGGGTGCGGCGGGTGCTGCTGCCGCTGTCCGGACTGCTCCTCGCGATGGGGATGCACGCGCTGTGGAACGGCTCCTCGGCGCTGGGCGAGTTCGGGTTCCTCGCGGTGTACGCGGCGTTCATGGTGCCGGTGTTCGGGGTGCTGACCTGGCTGGTGGTGTGGACGCGGCAGCGGGAGCTGCACACCGTGCGGGCGGAGCTGCCCGCCTATGTGATCGCCGGCTGGCTGACTCCGGTGGAGCCGTACGCGCTGGGGCTGATGCGGGCCCGGCGCATCGCGCGGCAGTACGCGCGCCGGCACGGCGGGAAGGAGGCGGCGCGGGCGGTCGCCGAGTACCAGGCGTTCGCGACCTCGCTGGCGGTGCTGCGTCACCGCGGGCGGCTCGGGCGGGCGCGCGGTGACTTCGTGCAGCGGGAGGGCGAGCTGCTGCGGGAGCTGTGGCACCGGCGGGCGGCTGCCCGGCCCGCCCTGGAGTACGCGGCCCGCGCGACGGCACCGCCGCCTCCGGTGATGGTCTGGCACCCCGGCCCCGGGGCCCCCGCGTACGGCCACGTCCCCGGGCCTGCGCTCGGCCACGGCTACGGCTCCGGCCCCGCGTACCGCCAGGGTCACGGCTACGAGTACGGCTACAGCGGCAATCCGTACCTCGGGTGAGCCGGGCGCATCCGTGGCTCGGGTGAGCCGGGCACGTCCGTGGCTCGGGTGAGCCGGGCGCATCCGTGGCTCGGGTAAGCCGCGCGTCCGCGGCTCGGGTGAGCCGGGCCGATCCGTGACTCGGGTGAGCACGAACGCCGACCGGCAGCCCTGACGTCGGGGGGGCGCCGTCGGGACTGCCGGGGTTCAGGTGATGGCGGTGCGGCTCAGCGGGCCGTACGGATCAGATCAGGGGTTCAGACCCTTGCTGCGCAGCCAGCTCATGGGGTCGATGCCGGAGGCGGAGCCGCCGGGGTGGACCTCGAGGTGCAGGTGGGCACCGGTGACATTGCCGGTGGCGCCGACGCGGCCGATCACATCGCCGGTGTTGACCTTCTGGCCGACGCTGACGCTGATCGAGGACTGGTGGGCGTACCAGATCTCGGTGCCGTCCTCGAGGGTGAGCACCGTCTTGTAGCCGTAGGAGCCGTCCCAGCCGGCGAAGGTGATCGTGCCGGTGTGGACGGCCTTGAGCAGCGTGCCCGTGGGGGCGGCGAAGTCGAGGCCGGTGTGCTGGCCGGAGGACCAGTAGGCGCCGGCCTGACCGAAGGTGGAGCTGATGGTGTAGGAGGAGGTCGGCAGCGTGTACTGCTTGGCCAGCTCGGCGAGGCGCTCGGCCTCGGCCTTCTTCCTGGCCTCCTCCTCCGCCTTCTTCTTGGCGGCCTCGGCCTTCTCCTTGGCCTCGCGCTCGGCCTTGGCGGCGGCCTCGGCGGCCTCCTTCTCCGCGGCGGCGACGGCCTCGGCGGCGGCCTTGCCGGCGGCCTGGTCCTGCTGCTGTTCGACCTGCGCCATGATCCGGGCGCGCAGGGCCTCACCGGCACCCTGCTCGCTGTCGGTGGTGGCGCCGACGCTGCTGAGCGGGGTGGTGGAGCCCTTCGGGGTTTCCTCGTCGGAGATGAGGGAACCCACGTTGGGGAGGTCGGGCATGGAGATGGCGACCGGCGGCTTGCCGGTCTGGGCGCTGGCCATACCGCCGGCGCCGACGGCGGCTATGACACCGACGCCGAGAACGGTGGAGCTGCGGGCGAGTCCCCCGCCGCGCTGCTTGGTGACGCGATGCCGGCCGCGGACCGGGCGGACGGTCTCCGCCGTGGGGTTCCACTCCTCGAAGGGACCTTCGTCGGCGCGGGTGCCGCCGCCGTAGACGAACGTGTCGCTCGGGGTGAACGGGGCCTCGGGGGCAGGCCGGTTGGACGCCACGTGGGCGCACTCCTTTCCTTCCGTCTCCACCTACCGGGTTAGCTGACGGGTTCGGAGCAGGAAGGTCTCCTACGCGCGTATACGAGCCGTGTCTCCACGGCGGCATACGCCCGATTCACCCCAATGTGTGGTTCCCCGGTTCCCTTGCGGGATTCGGCGCGTGAGCACGGAGCCGACTTCTGTGACGGCTGGGACGACCGCGCTGCGTTATCGAACGTTAATAGACGTGAGCCTCGGATTCCAAGCCGTTCCTCTTGATCGTTAAGGATTTTCGCGCGGACTTAAGCGTCATCGACGGGCGAAAACGGGCGAGTTGACCGCGCATCACGGGGGTGCGAGTTTCTGACGTTGTGTCAGATGTTATGCGGAGCGGCGCGGTTCGATTACATGGAGTGATATCTGCGGGGGAGGTCGGGAAACCTCGATGGAGAAACCGAGGGGGTTGAGGAGGGCCGGCGCCGGACACGAAGGGACCAGGGGCGGCAAGAGGTACGGAGAAACGCCGAGGGCCGGAACCCTTTCGGATTCCGGCCCTCGGCCTTCAGTAGCGGGGACAGGATTTGAACCTGCGACCTCTGGGTTATGAGCCCAGCGAGCTACCGAACTGCTCCACCCCGCGTCGGTACTCACCAGTATACGGCATCCGCGCGGGTGGTCAGAACAAGTGGCTGTTCGGGACCTTCGCGCGCTCCTCGTGCTCGGGCAGGACGAGCACCGTGGCCCCTCCCTGCCTGAGCACACCCGAGCCGTCCGCGCCCGGGACGAAGGTGTCCGGCTCGCGCCAGGCGGTGACCACGCGGCGGACACCGGCCTCCAGGATCAGCCGCGAGCAGGACGCCGGCCGGGACGCCCGGCGGGCGCACGGCTCCAGGCTGGAGTAGACCGTCGCGGTCGCCAGCCGGGGGTCCGTCGGGTCGGTCTTGGCCAGCGCGGCCTCCTCC
This sequence comes from Streptomyces thermocarboxydovorans, assembly GCF_039524635.1. Lineage (NCBI taxonomy): Bacteria > Bacillati > Actinomycetota > Actinomycetes > Kitasatosporales > Streptomycetaceae > Streptomyces > Streptomyces thermocarboxydovorans. Next base: position 11,053 of record NZ_BAAAGU010000090.1, read on the forward strand.
GCGTGCGCCAGCGGATCGCTGCCCTCCCGCGACCAGCCGCGCGCCAGTTCTGTGCCGTCGGCCGCGACGATCACCGCGCCCACGCTGAACGCCGTCTGCGAGGGAGGGCACTGTGCCGCCAGCTCGCAGGCGAGCGCCAGCCAGTGGTGGTCGGCGGCGACGGGCAGCTCGCCGGTGCCGGGCGCGGTGGGCTCGTAGCGCATCAGGACGACGTCGCCGATCTGCCGGGTCTCGCACAGCCGCAGGCGTCCGCCCTGGTAGGAGCCTGGTCCGAAGAGGCGCGGGGCGTCCGGGTCACCGACGAAGAGCGGGGCCAGCACCAGCTGGAGCTCGTCGGCGAGGCCCTGGGTGAGGAGCTGGGTGTGGATCACCCCGCCGCCCTCGACCATCAGCCGCCGCACACCGCGCTCGTCGTGCAGATGGGTGAGCAGGCGGCGCCAGTCGAGCTCCGTGCCGAGCGGCACCACATCGGTGGCCAGGCCGAGGGAGCGGGCCCGCTCGGCCCCCTTGTCCGTGGTGTAGAGGACCTTGTCGCCGCCGGTGTGCCAGAAGGCCGCGGCCGGGTCCAGGTCGCCGGACCCGCTGACGGTGACCTTCAGCGGGTACTCCGGCAGACCGCGTGCCCGGCGGACGGCGCGGCGCTCGGGCGAGTTCACCAGCAGCCGGGGGTTGTCGGCGCGGATGGTGCCGGCGCCGACCAGGATCGCGTCCACCGAGGCCCGCACCTCGTCCACCCGGTCGAAGTCCTCCGGGCTGGACAGCAGCAGCCGCTCGGGGCCGGTGTCGTCCAGATACCCGTCCAGCGAGACGGCGGCGGACAGCAGGACGTAAGGATGGGGCATCGGCGCGCTCCTGGCGAGGGTCGGAGGAACAGCCGGCGGGCTGCTCGCCTCAAGTCTGACAAGCCCGGCGCGCGGACCGGGCACGGGTGGCGAGCGGGGTGCCGCAGCGGCCGCGCATTTCACGGCTTCACGACCCGACGACCGATCGAGCTCACGACCCGGATGGCCCGGTCGAGCTCACGACCCCATGGCCCGATCGAGCTCACGACCCCATGGCTCGGTCGAGCTCACGACCCCATGGCCCGATCGAGCCCTGATCAGGATCCGGCCGGCCCTCACCGGGGTCCGGTCGGGTCCTCATCACGGTTCGATCAGGCCCATCCGGATCGCGTATCTGGTCAGCTCCAGGCGGTCCTTCAATCCGAGCTTGGCCAGCAGATTGGCGCGGTGCCGCTCGACCGTCTTGGGGCTGATGACGAGCAGCTCGGCGATCTGCTGGGAGGTGTAGCCCTCGGCGACCAGCTTGAGGATCTCCTCCTCGCGGTCGGTGATGGCCTTGGCGGGCAGGGTCCGGCCCTCCCGGGCACGGTCCAGGTAGTCGCGGATCAGGGCGTTGACCGCGCCCGGGTAGAGGAAGGGCTCGCCGCGCATGGTGGCGTGGCAGGCCTCCACCAGGTCGCGGTCGGCGACGGACTTGAGCACATAGCCGGAGGCGCCCGCGCCCAGGGCCTCGAAGAAGAACTGCTCGTTGTCGTACATCGTCAGTATCAGGATTCGCGTCTCAGGCATGCTCCGGGAGAGCTCGCGGGTCGCCTGCAGACCGGTGAGCCGGGGCATGGCGATGTCCAGGATGGCCAGGTCGGGCCGGTGGACGCGGGCCTGCTCCAGCGCCTCGGCACCGTCGTCGGCCTCGGCCACCACGGTCAGATCCGGTTCACCGTCGAGGATCAGCCGCACACCGCGGCGCACCAGCGCGTGATCGTCGGCGAGGAGGATGCGGGTGGGGGCGGGGTGGGTCATGGAGCACGTCGTTTCCGCTCGGGGGCTTTTCGGGGGCTGCGGTCACGGGGGCGGGCCGGGCGACCCGGCCCGCCGGTCGGCGGCGGTGTCGGGGGCGGTGTCTGGGGCGGGGCGCCCTCGGCGGCGGAGGCCGGGGCCGGATCGGGGGTCATGCCCCGGGAGACGGCGGGCTCGGCGGCGGGAGCGGCGGGGCTGTCGGCGGTGGCGGCATGGGGAGGGTGACCGGCAGGGCTGTCGGCGGTGGCGGCATGGGGAGGGTGACCGGCAGCGGGAACGGCGGCCGGAGCCGGGCCGGCCATCGCGGCGGGAGCCGGCGCGGGAGTCGCTCCCGGAATCACAGCGGGTGCGGGAGCCGCTCCCGGAATCACGGCGGGCGCGGGGGTCTCCCCCGGCCTCGGGACGGGGACGGTCAGCCGGACCTCGGTGCCGGGGCCACCCCCGGAGGGCGGGCCCACCGTGAGGTGCGCCCCGATGAGCAGCGCGCGTTCACGCATGCCCCGGATGCCCGCGCCCTCCGGGACGTTGCCGATGCCGCAGCCGTCGTCGCGGACCCGCAGCTCCACACCGGCCGGGGTGCGGCGCAGGGTGATCTCGGCGCGGGTGGCGTCGGCGTGCCGGGTGGCGTTGGTGAGGCCCTCCTGTGCGACCCGGTACAGCACCAGCTCGACCTCCTGGCCCAGGCCGGGCAGGTCGGCGTCGAGACGGTGCTGGACGGTGAGGTCGTAGGCGGCGAACTCCGAGGCCAGCGCCTTCAGGGCGCTGACCAGCCCCAGCTCGTCCAGCACACCGGGCCGCAGCCGGCGGGCGATGCGCCGGATCTCGTCCAGGCTCCCCCGGGTGGTCTCCTGCGCCAGCTGCAGCTCCTCGCGCAGTTCGGGCGGGGCGTGGTCGGCGGCCCGCTTCAGCTGGAGCAGGACCGCGGTGAGGCTCTGGCCGACCTCGTCGTGCAGCTCCTGGGCGATCCGCCGGCGCTCGCCCTCCTGCGCGGACAGCGCCCGGGCGCTGCTGGTGGCCCGCTCGTCCTCCAGCCGGTCCAGCATCGTGTTGTACGTGCTGATCAGCTCGGCGATCTCGCCGCGCCCGCCGACCGCAGGACGCTTGCCGGGGCGGAGCAGGTCGGTGGTGGTCATGGCGCGGGTGAGGCGCTGCAGCGGGGCGAGTCCGACGCGCAGCAGCAGCGCGTTGGCGACGAGCATGGCGGCGAGTCCCACGGTGAGCACCGCGGCCTCGGTGAGCAGCACCGGAGTGGAGACGGTGACGGGTCCGAGCAGCAGGGCGGTGGCCGTGATCAGCACGACGGCGTTCAGCAGGAAGATCCGCCAGAACAGGGGCACTCCACCGCCTCCTCGCCATGCGTCCCACCGCAGCCGCTCCCGGTGCGGCGCAAGCCGTGGACGGCTCACGTCCCGGGGCGCGGCACGGGCCGTCACCACCAGCGTGTGCGCTGAGGCGGCCGGACGCCATCCGTGGCGTCACCCATTTCCGCACCGGGAGGCCACAGCAGCACGCTGATGTCCCTAGGGGATGGGGCACTCGGCATATGGGGTCCGGGTCAGGGGGATATGGGGGCCGGGCCCGATGGTCGGCGGTGCCGGGGCGAGGGAGCCTGGAAGTGACGGGGCGGCCGAGAGCATCGTCACCTCCGCCGTACCAGCAGCCACCACCCTCGCTGCCGCCGACGGCCGGGAAGGAGGAGCCGTGCCCAAGTCGGACGACGAGCGTCTCGTCGACCTCGAGGCCCGCTTCGAGCAGGAGGACCCGCACTTCTCCCGCTCGTTCACCAGCGGGCGCCCGGCCCGCCCGCGCGAGTTCCGCCGCGCCCGCGCCTGGTGGGCGCTGATCATCGGAGTGGGCCTGCTGATCGCGGGCCTGGTCCTGCCCGACGGCCTGATGATCGCCGCGGGCCTGGTCCTGAGCGGCATAGCCGTCCAGCTCTTCGACCCGCCTCGCTGACCCTACGTCCGGACGCGGCCTTTCCCCTACTCCTCCTCTTCTCCCTTCTCCTCTCCTCCCTATGTCTCTCCTTATGTCCTGACCCTTGCTGATGTCCTGATCCTTGCTGTCGCCGTCCGGCTCCCGCCGTGCACCGGGACGAACCGCTGGCGGCTCTCCGCCGGGGTGGGAAAATCGAAGGCGCTCGGGACTCGCGTCCGACAGGCAGCGGGAGGGGAGCGTCAGCATGATCCAGTGGGTGCGCCTCGGCAGCGGGCGGAAGCCGGTTCCCGAGCCGGCCGCCACCGGGCTGGTGTGGGCCGGTGCGTTCGGCGGTGCGCTCACCCTGGTGGCGCTGATCAACACGATGCTGGGGCCCGGCCGCCCCCATCTCGCGCTCACCGCCCTGTCCCTGCTCGCCGCCGCGCTCGGCGTGTGGGCCCGGTTCACCGCGGCCCCCGGGACGGCCGTGCTGTGCTGGCTGTTCCTCAACGGGTTCGCCATTCCGCCCGAGGGCGTCCTCACCTGGGCCGGTTCGCGGGACGCCCTCTGGCTCGGCTGTCTGCTCGCCGCCGCCCTCGTCGGCACCACAACCTCCCGGCTGGCGCACGCCCGCGCGGCCTACCACCGCCTCACCACGGCCACGGACCCGGACGACGGCCGCCTCCTGTAACCCGAGGCCGCGGGGTCACCCGCACGGCGTACCCCGCGTGGCCGCCGAGGCCGCCCGCGGCGAGGGTCGAAGTGCCCGGCGGCCGGTGTCCGTACCGGCCACCACACGAGAATCGGGGTGCGCCATGACCGCACAACCACACTCCGGCGGGCCCGAGAGCAGCTATCGCGCCCCCCGCGGGGGCCGCACCGAGTTGGCCGCCGGCGGCTACGTCTTCGCGGGCGTCCTGCTGCTGCTCAACGGCATCCTGGCGGTCCTTCAAGGTATCGCCGCCATCGCCGAGGACGACGTGTACGCCACCATCGGCGACTACGTCTACGAGGCCAGCCTGGCCGGCTGGGGCTGGATTCTGCTGGTCCTCGGCGTCATCGCCGCGCTCGCCGGCTTGGGCATCCTGGCGGGCCAGGAGTGGGCGAGGATGGCCGGCATCATGCTGGCCTCCCTGAGCCTGATCACCCAGTTCCTCTTCCTGCCGTATGCCCCCGTGTGGTCGGTCATCATGATGGCCATCGACGTCTTCGTCATCTGGTCCCTGGTGACTCACCGTCCGGAGCTCACGGAGCACTGATGCCCGCCGTCCGTACGGCCCGCGCGGCTAGGCCGGCGGGGCGGCGAGCGCCCGACCGGCGGCACGCCGACACAACGCCGCAGCGCCCGACCCGGCTGATGCCCGGTCAGGCGCTGCGAGGCAGGGCGGAGGTCGTGCTCCCCGTCTGCGGGAGGTAGGCCCTGTGGGACTCGAACCCACAACCAATGGATTAAAAGTCCACTGCTCTGCCAATTGAGCTAAGGGCCCTCGGCGATGTTGCCTCCCCGAGCATAGCTGCACGTGGCCGTCTCGCCGATCGGGTATCCGGGACGGGAGCGTCGCCAGGGCCTTTCGTTTGGATCAGCCCGCGGGAATCGCCGGCGCCTTGTCAGCACCGGTGAGCGGGGTCTGGTGCGTGCAG
>NZ_BAAAGU010000091.1:0-16183 GCF_039524635.1 Streptomyces thermocarboxydovorans
TCCGCTACGAAGCGACCGTACTGGTCGCAGCCATCAACGAATGGCTGTGACCAGCACTTTCGAAACGCACCCTAGTAGCGGCCGATCCTTCCGGTCCGGCCAGGTGACGGGGGCGACACCACGTCGGCGACAGAGTGAGCGCGGGACTCGTACCGGTTACGGTCGGTCCTCCCTGCTCTCCTGACGCTCGTGACCCGCGCAACAGGAGTCGGGCGTGTGTCGATGCTGCGACGGCACGCCGGCGGTGCCGACGCGCACCGCGCACTGCGCCCAGTGCGCGCTGTCCACCATGTGGTCGCTGTCGGATGCGGCGTTGGCAAGGCTGGCGCAGCACACGGCCAGCAGGATGCCACCCGCCACGAAAGGCAGGTTCCGGCGTGCGGGAGGCGGGGCCAGCAGGGCCCGCACCCGCTGGGGTACCGCACCGCCGGTTACGGCCATGGCGATGGGACGTGGCGCCCCGGCCGAGGCCAGAGCCGCACGGCCGACGGCGTGGGCGACGATCTTGCGGTCGCCGACACTCTCGGCTGCGTCTTCGTCGGCCCAGCGTTCCAGGACGAAGCCGCCGGCGACTGCCAACGGCCGCAGCAACGGGTTCAAGGCCGCCGAGAGCCGCCACACGCTCTGGAAAAGGTGGTGCCGGCTGCGCAGATGCGCCCGCTCGTGCGCGAGCAGGGCCTCACGTTCGCCGTCAGCGAGACAGCGCAGCATTCCCCGGGAGACCACGATGCGTCCCGGCGTGCCGGGCAGCGCGAAGGCCAGTGGGGCGTCGTCGTCCACCACCACCAGGTCCGTGTCTCCTGGAAGGTGGGCGCATTCCCGCCGTGCCCGCAGGAGGTGACGGACCTGACGTACGGCGGCCACGACCAGCGAGACGACACCGACGACCAGCATCAGGGCGCTCACGGCCGCGACGATGCGGTACACCGGGTCCTCGGCGCGCAGCGCGGCAACGGACCACTGGCCCTCAGCCGCGACCTGCGGAACCTGAGCCACGCCGGTGAAGGCCAGCAGGGCGAGTGCCCCCGCCCAGCCGATGGCCGTCACGAGCGCGGCACAGGCCAGCGCCCGGGCGGCGGGACGCGGGGGCAGCCGGCGCGCAAGCCGCGGTCCAAGCGTGGCGAGCACGACAGTGACGACGAACGGGACGTAGACGCTGACCAGCATCCGACTCACCGCTTCCCGCGGGAGCGCTCACCCTCAGTGGGTGTTTCGTCGTGGCCGGACAGCAGTTGGTGCAGCAGGTGCTCGTCATGCGCCGACAGTTCCGACACGAACCGGGCCAGCACGGCCTCGCGGTCGGAGCCGCCCTCGAGCAGGGAGTGCATGCGCTGGGCAGTGTGGGACGCCTCATCACGGGCGGGCTCGTAGGCGTATCCGCGACCCTCACGGTGTCGCACGAGCATGCCCTTCTCATGAAGCCGAGTCAGGATCGTCAGCACGGTCGTGTAGGCCAGGTCGCCCGGCAACTGCTCCCGGACCTGTCGTGCTGTCAGAGGTCCGTCGGCGGCCCAGAGCGCGGCGAGCACATCGCTCTCCAGCTCACCGCGCGCCCGCCTGCCGGCTGCCCCTCGGGTGCCCCCGTGCCTTGGGTCCTCCACCATCCGCCTTCCTCCGTTCACTTCTGTACAGGCTACCCGTCGGCCAACTACTACTTGTAGGAGGTATGCTCCGGCTTCGAAGATCGGACTACTACATCTCGTAGAGTTCTCTCGCTCCCTTCATGCTGCGGAGGAAAGCCCATGCCCCACGCCGGAAGCACGGCGCCTGGAGTCGCCCTCGCGGGCGCGATTTCGCAGCAGCGGGCCGCAACGCGTCACGCAGGCAGGATCGCCGTCGTCTCCGCAAGCGTCGGAGCCGGTCACGACGGCGCGGCCGCCGAACTCGCCCGACGCCTCACTGCGGACGGCTTCACGGTCGACCGGTTCGACCTGCTGGAACTGCTGCCGGCCCAACTGGGACGTGCCGTCCAGGAGGGCTACCACCGGATGCTCGTCCACGCGCCATGGGTCTATCAGCGGATCTATTCCAGCACCGAGCGGGCCGGAGGTGGCGGCCCGATCGCGCGTGCACTGCTCCGCACGGCCGAGGACCGGGTGCTGCGGGCCCTTCCCCAGGGCACGGGAGCGGTGGTCTCGACCTACCCGGGAGCCAGCCGGGTCCTGGGCAACCTGCGCATGAAGAAGCGCCTGCACATTCCGGTCCTGACGTACCTGACCGACTTCTCGGTACACCCTCTGTGGGTGGCGGACGGTGTCGACGTCCACCTGGCCGCCCACGCCATACCCGCTGCCCAGGCGCGGACGGCAGGGGCACGGGACGTGCGGGTGTGCGGCCCGGTCGCCGACCCACGGTTTGGCCCCTGCGGCACAGAGCAGCGGGCCCGGGCGCGGGCGGCGTTCGGGCTGCCGCAGCAGGCCCCGCTCGCCCTTCTGGTCGCCAGGTCATGGGGCGTCGGACCGGTCCGCAAGGTCGCGCTCGAACTGCGCGACTGCGGCGCCGCCGTCCCGGTCGTCGTGTGCGGCCGGAACGAGACCCTGGCCGAGCAACTGCGCGCGGACGGCATCGAGCACGCCTACGGCTGGGTCGACGACATGCCCAGCCTGATGCACGCCGCGGACGTCCTCGTACAGAACGCCGGTGGACTCACGTCACTGGAGGCGTTCGCCTCTGGCCTGCCCGTCGCCAGCTACCGCTGCATACCGGGGCATGGGCTGACCAATGCGGCCGCCCTGGACGAAGCAGGTGCGGCCGCATGGATTCGCGACCCGGCCGACCTCAAAGCGGTTCTGTGCGACCTGATCGACGGTCCGCTCGGCGAGCAGCAGCGCGCGACCGGCCTCGCCTTGTTCGCCCAGACCCCGGACAGCGGCCCCGCGGCCGAGATCGCACGCGTGCATCGAACGGGCCTCTCCAACGGGGAACAAAAGCCCCCGCTGCCGCGGCGGAGGCGACCGCGTCGACTGGCCGCCACCGCCGCGGTGGCCACCGCTGTGTGGGCATGCTCCATCGGCACGGGGATGGCAACGACGTACGACGGTCCGGGCCTCATGCACGCCATCGGCAACGGCCTTGTGGACCGCCTCGCGGGCCACCACGCCCACCGGCAGGGGGAACAGCACTCGTGAACATCCCCCGGACGCTGCGATCGGCCGCGGTCGCGGCCCTGCCCGCTCTCGCCGCCGCCCATGCCGCCCCCGTGATCTCCACCTTCGGGCCGCTGCGCAACCGCCTGATGCCCCGCCTGTCGGGCCGGGGCCGCCCCGACCACGTCGCCCTCACCTTCGACGACGGACCCGACCCCCGCTCCACCCCGTACTTCCTGCGACTGCTCTCCGACCGCGGGGTGCACGCCACCTTCTTCCTCCTCGGCAGCGAGGCACGGCGCTCTCCCGCCCTGGTCCGGGAGATTGCAGCCGCCGGCCACGAGATCGGCATCCACGGCTGGCTGCACCGCCCCCTGCTCCTGCGTGGACCGCGTGCCACCCACGACGACCTCGCTCGGGCCCGCGACCTCGTCGCCGACCTGACCGGCCGGCCGCCCACGCTCTTCCGCCCCCCGTACGGAGTCATGTCCACCGCCGCCCACCTCGCGACCCGCCGCCTCGGACTCACCCCGGTCCTGTGGACCGCCTGGGGAGAGGACTGGACCGCACGGGCCACCCCGGCTTCCGTCCACCGCACCGTCACCGACGACCTGGACGGCGGCGGCACGATCCTCCTCCACGACTCCGACTGCACCTCCGCCCCCGGCGCCTGGCACTCGGCCCTCGGCGCACTGCCCATGATCCTCGACACGTGCGGGGAGCGGGGTTACTCGACCGGTCCGCTACGCGACCACGGATGGCCGCAGCCGGAAGCATGCCGACGGGAACGTCCCTCACCACCCTCGTCGTCTACGGTTCAGTAGACGGTCTACTTCGCTGTAGTCATCCACGCCCGTCTGCTCCTGGGCGCCCACATCTCCTCAGAAAGGGCTTGGCCCCCATGACCCCACCGCTGCACTTCACGACCCAGCTCGCCGTGAACGTGCTCGACGCCCAGTCACTGCTGGCCGCCTTCGGCGTGCTGGGCGTCGGCGTGGTCCTGTTCGCCGAAACGGGACTGCTGGTCGGGTTCTTCCTGCCCGGCGATTCCCTGCTGTTCACCGCGGGCCTGCTGTGCACGGGAGCGGCGGACCGACCCGTGAAACTGTCCCTTGCGCCGCTGCTGGTCACGGCGGCCGTGGGCGCGCTGGCCGGGGCGCAGTGCGGGTTCCTCATCGGACGCACGGCGGGCGGGGCTCTGATTTCCCGCAGCCGGTCGCCGCGGCTGCACCACGGCGTGAAACGGGCCGAGGAACTGCTGGAGCGGTACGGGCACGCCAAGGCCATCGTCCTGGCCCGGTTCATCCCGGTGGTACGCACGGTCCTCAACCCGATCGCGGGCGCGCTGGAGGTCCCCACGCGGACCTTCACGCTGTGGCAGGTGGCCGGCGGCCTGGTCTGGACGATGGGAATCATCCTGGCCGGGTATGCGTTGGGCTCATCCATCCCCAACGTCGACCACTACCTGCTGCCGATGGTCGCGCTGATCGTCGTCGTGTCGCTGACGCCTCTTCTCGTGGAGTTTCTGCGCGGCCGCCGGGCCGCCAAGTCTGAGGAAGGGCAGCGGTGATCGTCCCCTGTGCGGGGTCGGCCACCGAGGGCCCCGGCGTGTAGACGGCGGCGCCCGAAAAGAAAGCGACAACCCGGATCACGGCGGCCGCCACGGTGATCCCCGCCGGGCTCGGGACGCCGGCGCCGATACCCGTGCTGCAACCGCGGTCCAAGGCCCGGTCACGACGGCTCACCGGCACGCGGCTGGGCGGGCTCCCCCGGACCCGCATGAGCCGCCGCGACCACTCCGGCCCCGCAGGGGCCGCCGGCCTGGGCGGGTAGATCCTTTTCGGTACTCTGGCCGCCCTCGTCGCCGGGCATACTGGCGCACTCGGGCCCGACGGCCGGTTCCTTCCTGGTCGGTCGGGCACTGAGGTTCCCCCGAGATGCGGGGAGCATCAAGCGGGGCCTGGTTGTGCTTCGGTCTCCTCCAGCGGTGGAGAGAGCTGCGGGCAGGGTTGTTCTTCACGCGCAGGCAGGCACTCGCCCCGACGAAGACCTGGCATCAGCTGGCGCTCTATCCACTGCTCGGGTACTGGCTGTGGACGGCTGGAGTCGGCGGCTTGCTGGCGCCGGGCGCACGCCCGGGCGATGTCACAGCCCGCGTGCTGATCGTGGCGTGCGTCGCAGGCTGGGCGGTGATCAACGGTTACGACCGGCGGCGTCCCAAGCTCGGGCATCCCCCGTACGACTGGCGGCGGCTTCGGCCACTCCCCCAGCCGTGGCCCACCGCGTCCCGCACGCTTCGGGCCTACCGGAGCACGAGCGGCGCAGAGGAGCGCATCATCCACCGCTGAGGGCCGGGTGACGTGCCGCCTTTGGACTCGATCGTTGTCGGCAAGTCCGCCCGGGGCGGTCATCGCGCCGCCCCCACCGGTGTGGCTACCGAGCGGCCTGCGTTGCGACCGCGGGTTCGGCCGTCAGCAGCGGTCGCAGCGCGCCTCGGCTCAGGGCCGCGACCAGAGGCGTGGCCCAGCGGCGCAGGGCCAGGCTTGCGAGGTACGCGATGGGCAGTGCGAGAAGCACGGAGCCGAGGACGTCGTGGGGGTAGTGAGCGCCGACGTAGACCCGGGTGAAACCCTCGACCACGGCGAACACCGCCGCGATCGCGCTCAAGCGGCGGTCCAGCAAGAACAGCGCGGCCACCGTCGCAGCGGCCACGGTGCTGTGCCCGCTCGGGAAGGCATAGTCCGACGGCGCCGGGCAGGCATCGACGAAGTAGGCATGCGGCATCGACCGGCAGGGGCGCACCTCACCGATGATCTTCTTGACCACCTCGGCACAGGCGAAGGCGGTCACGACGGCGACCGGCGCAGCCAGCGCAACGGTCATCGCCTGCGTGCCGCGGCGGCGCGCGGACCACCAGCCCATGACCATGAGCACCGCGAAGACGCCCAGGCCGAGGTTGGTCCACACCTCCAGTGGGGTGTTGAGCCACTTCGTGTCGCGGGCGAAATCGGTGACGGAGGTGAACAACGAGCCATCGATGCCGGACCCGTCGAAGGCCAATTGCGCGGTGGCGGCCGCGGTCATAACGAGACGTCCTTCCGTTTGAGCACGCCGTGTGAGCAAGGGATGGGTACGAGGCGACGCGGTTCGAGTCCGCGATGCCGACCTGTTCCCGTCTCCGCGATGACATGCTGCTGATATCGCGGAGACGGGAGGGTAACTGCCTGGTCAATCTACTACACGTTGTAGAAGCTCGAGGATCGAAGGCCCCGGCCTGCTCCTCAAGCTCGGACTAGCCGCCGATGCTGCCCGTGCGAAGCCGTCCCGTCAGTACGCGGGGTGGGCGGGGGCAAGTGACGCTGTTCTGCGACGATGGACGAAACGGATCACGGACACCACGAACACGGTGGGCCGGTGCGAATGATCAAGGTTCACCGTGATCTCGTGAGCCGGGTACAGGCCCCGCGCGGCCAGCGTCATGCCCGCCCAGCGATGATCTGTCGAGAAGCTCCAGCGGACGCGTCCGGCCTGCCGGGCGGGGACCGTCACCGTGACGCGGCCGACTCTCAGGCCGGCGGGGTTCACGCCGAGTCGTCTCAAGAAATCTGTCAGCCCGGCAGGCGTGGTGGTGAACTGCACGTACTACGAGTCCTTCTCCCACGCGTTTGACTCGAAGAAGGCGACGTCGCTCGCTCCTGCTGGGATCGGCACCTGGTAGACGGCGCGCTGGACTGCGGACGGCATGCCATGGAAGAGTCCGGCTCGGTCTTCGCGCAGTTGATGAGTGACGGCCATGTTGTGGCTTTGATCGGCGAAGATTGCGAGATACCAGGCCGGGATCAGCCCCAGGAGCGCGGCGGCGAGCCCGGGAAGGGGCCAAATCGGCCCACCGGATGGCACAGGCGATCCGGTCACCGCCACCTCGCCCGCCCAGCGTTGGACGGCGACTGGGACGGTACGCCCGCCGCTGGCTCCACAGGATCCGACTCGACCGGACGGCGGTGGGCCCGGTGGGCCCGGACCCACTGGACCGCGCTCGGCAGGACACCTGCCACGACAACCGCGGCAACGGCAGGAGCGAGGTAAGCCGCTCCGTGCCGCCCGGTTTCCCCGAGGGTGTACCCCGCCAGCACCAGCGACTGCGACCAGGCGAGTCCGGCCACGGCCTGCCACAGGGTGAAGGAGGCCGCCGGCATGCCCAGCAGTCCGGCAGCTGGGTGAGCCAGGGTGCGTATCACCGGCACGAACCGCCCCAGCACGACTGCCCGCCGGGGTCCGTACCGCGCGAGCAGCGCCTCAGCCCGCTGCATACGGTCCCACCTACGCCCCTCCGGCTGGCGCAGGCGCATCGACCGCACACCACGTCGGCCGAGCCAGAACCCGGTCTGTGCTCCCGCCAGGGAGCCCACTCCCGCGCACAGCAGCACCAACGGCAACGACAACCGGCCCGCGCCCGGCACGCTGAGCGAACACGCGAGCCCGGCCGGAAGGAGCAGTGTGTCCCCGGGCAGGAAGACGCCGACGGCAGGCAACCCCGTCTCGGCGAAGACAACGACCAGGACGGCCCAGGCGCCGAACCTCGCCAGCATCGCATGCGGATCCAGTGCCCCTGCGACGGTCACGGGACCTGGCGCCATCGACGGTCCTCCCCTCTGCGCACCTCCACTACCAGGCTCATTTCTACATCATGTAGTAGCTCCTCCCATCAGGCCGCCCCAAATCAAGCCGGGGACCCGGTCCGCCCACGGATGCAGGGCCGCTCTGCACGCGATGCCGCCCCGGCGCGGCCGTTACAGCCCAGTCGGACACAGCCGACGGAACAGGCATCGCGATGACGTACGGGACGCCGTCCGCAGCAGGCAAGCCGAGACACTCAGCAACAGGCGCCCGGTCAGCCGATGGTGAAGTACGCGAAGCTGCCCAGTCCCGCCATCGAGCAGTAAAGAGCGAACGGGATGAGGGTGCCGTTCTCGAAGTAGCGGACCAGGTAGCGCGTGGCGAGAGAGTGAGGCTTCGGGCGACACGCTCGGCGGCTCCAGCCCATCCGGGAACTTCCTGGGTTGGGCCAGCGGTCTCATCTCGGTGACTATCGCGCTGGCGGCGTTCACCGGCTCAGATGCCGAGAGCGTCGCACCCGCTGCGGCATACCGACGGGCCGGGCAGCCGACGGGCCCGCCGTGACGCCGCTCAAGCACCTCCGCCTGCCCGCCGGGCAGATCAGCCGACCGCCCCCCTGCGGAAGCCGCCCGACGCCGGTGGGCTGGTCGTGGGTGCGGGTGAGGTGGCACCACCGGTGGTGCCACCGAGCAGCCCGCCGCCACCCGCACCGCTGGTAGTGCCGCCGCTGGTAGTGCCGGTGGTGTCGGTCGGACTCGGGCTGACGCACTGCTTCTTGTGCCTGTAGCACGGTCCGCTGCTGGAACTCGGTGTGGTCGACGTGGTGGGGGTGGCTGAGGGGCTGCTCGCGGTGCGCGAGGGGGTGGCCGACGGGGTGCCGAATTCGTTGGCGCCCTGGCCCAGCGAGGGTGCTGGCGGGAACTTTCGTACGGGCTGTCCCTGGAGGGCGGCGGTCATGTAGTTGGTCCACACCTCGGTGGGCATGTCGGCGCCGAAGACCTTGGAGAACCCGCCGACGCCCTTCATCGACTGCAGGCCGGAGTTCTTCGGATTCTCCTTGAACATGGCCACCGATGTGACCAGTTGCGGGGTGTAGCCGATGAACCAGGCGGACTTGTAGTCGTCGGTGGTGCCGGTCTTGCCGGCGGCCGGCCGGCCCAGACCCTGGGCGTTGGTGCCCGTGCCGTTCTTGACGACGTCCTGCAGGACGTCGGTGACGGTGTTGACGGTCGTCGACGGCATGGCCGTGGTGCCCTTGGGCTTGTCGAAGCCGGGCAGCCGCTGCCCGTCGGCGATGACCTTGGTCACCGAGTACGGCTCGTGCTGCACGCCGCCGTCGTCGAAGGTGGCGTACGCGTCGGCCATGCGGATCGCCGAGGGGGTGGAGGTGCCGATGTAGAAGCCGGGGGTGTCGTACTGCAGGCTCTTGCGCAGCAGGCCCGCCTTGAGGGCCTCGCTCTCCACGTTGTCGTAGCCGACGTACTCGCCGAGCTGGACGTAGGGCGTGTTGACCGACTGCTCCATGGCCTTGCGCAGGGTGATGTAACCCCATTTCGTGGGGACGTTGTTGCGCTGATGCAGGCGCCCCGTGGGGTCGCCGGAGTCGGCCAGTTCCTGGCCCTGCTGGTTCTTGATGGTGATGCCGTCGTCGCCGTCGAACTTGGAGTCCGGCGTGATCGGCGAGGCCGGCTGACCCGGTGAGAGCACGGCTCCGTGGTCGAGGGCGGCGGCCAGGTCGATGGGCTTGAAGGTGGAGCCGACCGGGACACCGGTGGCGTCGGCGTTGTTGTTCCAGTGGCCCTTGTTCCAGCCGGCCCCGCCGTACAGGGCCACCATCGCGCCGGTCGACGGATCGATCGACGCGGCGCCGACCTGGACGTCCTTGTCGGCCGAGCGGTGCGCGGGGGCGAGGTGCTTGTGCTCCATGGCCGCGACGGACGCCGACAGCGCGTTCACCTTCTTCTTGTCGAAGGTGGTGTAGATCTGGTAGCCGCCGCGGCCGAGCCGCTGATCGGAGATGGACGAGTGGGCCTCGACGTACTTCTTCGCGGTGTCTACCAGATAGCCGGTCTGTCCGGACATCCCCGCCGACGGCGTGTACGGCTTGGGCGTGGGGAAGCCGGCGGCCAGGTACTGCTGGAGCTGGGCGTCGCTGATCTTGTGGATCTTGGCCATGCGCTGCAGGACGTACGTCCAGCGCGCCTCGGCCTGGGCCTTGGCCTGCGGGTCGGTGTCGGCGTACATCAGCAGGCTCGGCTCGTTCACCGCGGCGGCGATGAACGCGCCCTGGCTGACGGTCAGCTGGGAGGCGTGCACGTGGTAGTAGGCGCGGGCCGCTGCTTCGATGCCGTAGGCGTCCCGGCCGTAATAACAGCTGTTGAGATACCCCTGGAGGATCTGCTGCTTTGACATCTGGCCACCGATCTTCAGCGAGATCATGATCTCCCGGAGCTTGCGGGTGACCGACTGGCTCTGGCTGAGGTAGGTGTTCTTCACGAACTGCTGGGTGATGGTGGACCCGGACTGCACCTCACCCCCTGTGGCCATGTGGTACACGGCGCGGAGCATGCCCTGCATGTCGACGCCGGGGTCGGTGTAGAAGGTGGCGTTCTCCGCGGCGAGGAAGTCCCACTGCACCAGCTTCGGAACCTGGGCGAGGTCGACGTTCTGCCGGTTGGTCGACCCCTGTGTGGCCATCACCGAGCCGTCGGACAGGGGGTGCCGTGGCATGCGTGCAGGAGGTGGATCGAGGTGCCGGACGCGACGGTCCGGTGCGGTTCAGCGGCTCGCGTCGCGATGCCGGTCACGGGCATTGTCTGCGGCGTGGGCACCGTTCCACTGACGGCTCTTCGCCACGTCCGTGAAGTCATCTCGCACCTTTCCGGGCCAAGAACAGGCGACTGTTGACAGATGCGCACCAGCTCAGGCGCACACCTGTACGCGGAACACGG
This sequence comes from Streptomyces thermocarboxydovorans, assembly GCF_039524635.1. Classification (NCBI taxonomy): domain Bacteria; kingdom Bacillati; phylum Actinomycetota; class Actinomycetes; order Kitasatosporales; family Streptomycetaceae; genus Streptomyces; species Streptomyces thermocarboxydovorans. Next base: position 10,655 of record NZ_BAAAGU010000091.1, read on the forward strand.
CGGCGTCTCGTGCACACATTAGTCCTACATGATGTAGGAGTTGCAGTGGGGCGGCGAGCCGGCGAAGGTGACAGCTGACTCGGAGATCCCGGGTAGCAGGGTCACCGTGCCCAGAACCCCAGCCAAGACACCACCTGAAAGGACGAAAGAGTGCAGAACTGGCCGGGCAGTTTGCGGACCGGCCTCTGGCGGGCTTTCCGGCGGCGAGGTGCGTGGGGGGCACGCCCGAGGCTTTCCCGATGGCCGGAGATGCCGCACGGGCACCGGGTTGCGTGGTCCGCACGATGCAGTGACAGAGTCGGCGGCGCTTCGCCGTCTACATGGCGTAAGAACAAACCCCAACAGCTGGCTCATCACCTACCGGGCGATGTGGCGGCGGGCGGGCAAGATCGTCACGGCGGTCCTCGCCGCGAACTGAAGCAACACCCCGGAGAGTGACCTTGACGGCCAACCACAGTGAGTGGGTCCTGCGTCTCGCGGACCCGATGCGGAGAACTCCCTCGCGAAAACCGATGGTCGTCGACCGGCCATCCACACCACGCCCAGCGGTGTGGATGTCCGGGGCCGGTATCGCGCTGTTCGCTCTGGTCGGCGCGAGCGCGCCCAACCACAACACGCTCAGGGCGCCGATCACCTGGCTCCGGTTGCCCGCCATGCCCGACACGGCCTCCCAGACGGTCACGATCGCGTGCTGGGGCGCGCTGAGCATGCTCAGGGCCCATGAGCAGGGCTGGAGACCCGATGCCCGTCTCCTGTTCCGGCTCGGTGCGCTGGCCGCGCTGGCCGTCGCCAACCTCACCCCGGTCGGCTCCTCGGACATGGCCAGCTATGCCTCGTACGGCCGTATCGCCGCGCTCGGCGGTGACCCGTACGTGACGACACCCGCCCAACTGGGCGGCGCGTACGCCCACCTGGTGAGCCAGGCGTGGCGGAACACACCTTCCGTATACGGGCCGGTGGCGACGTGGTGGCAGGCCACGGCAGCGTTCGTCGGCCAGGAGCGGCCATGGCTGACGATATGGGCACTGATGCTCGCGAACGCCGCCGTCTTCGCGGGTACCGGCTACCTGCTGCTGCGGATCGCCGACGACCCGGTTCGGGCGGCCCTGCTGTGGAGCGTGAACCCGCTGCTGATCGGCGTGCTGGTCGGGGGCGGGCACCTGGACACCCTCGTCGCGGGCCTGGCCGTCTGCGCGGTCCACCTCGCCCGCAAAGCCACCCGATGGCACCACGACCTGATCGTGGGAGCGCTGGTCGGCCTCTGCTGCGGCGTCAAGATCAGTGCCTGCCTCCTCGGCGCCGGGTTGGCCTGGCCGCTGTTGCGCTCGGGCACCTGGCGACCGGCCCTCCGGCAGGCATGCGGGGGCGCGTTGACTCTGGCCGCCGTCTACGGAGCGTACGGCGCGCACGCCCTGGCCCCGCTCTCCGCTGCCTCCCGACTGGTCTCCGCACCCTCGTTGTGGGCGGTGTTCGATCAGTTCGGTGCCGCGGTCCTGGGCCCTCGCACGGCTGCGGCAGTTGTCGGTGTGCTGTGGCCAGTAGTGATGATCGCGCTGGCGTGGCTGCTCCACCGCCGTACCGCTCCGCACGCCCCCACCGTCGACGCCCTGCCGTTCGCGCTGGCCTTCGCCTGGGTCCTCGCGGCACCATGGTCGATGCCCTGGTACACCGCTCTGGCCTGGGCCCTGGCGGCCCTGTTCGGCCAGGGCCGCCCGACTCGGTACCTCGCCGTGACCACCGCCGTTCTGGCCCTGTCCCACAACAGCGGCGGTCACGGCTGGACGTGGTGAGAGGCCATGCCGCGCCGGTCGCCGAGGGCCCGGCCACAGGGAAGAGGGCGGGCAAAGCGGCCCCCACGGCGGTCCGCTCCGACTCGCCGAGCCTGTCGAGCGCGGCGCCGAGACGGTGTTCGTGACCCCGGCCCATGCGACATGCCCGGCCCGTCAGGCTCACTCACCGGCACACGGTTCTCTCGGCGCACCCTGAGAGCAGAGGCAGACCTGGTCACGGGGGGAGACCGAGCCTGCCCCTGAACGTCGGCGCCTGGGTATCTTCCCCCTGGAAGATCGGCGCCATACCCCCGTCGGGGTCACTTCCAACAGCGCGCCGTGCGTGAGGAATATCACGGGTGGAAGAGATGGCCACGAGGTCGACACCTTTATGAAGGTGCGCACTTGTCGCCGTCATGGCTTGGCTACGAGTCGCGCCCTCCTCAGCCCACTCACCAGTCGACGTACTCCTGCACAGAGTCCATGCGACCGATTGTGGTCCTCCCTCGAACCCCCTCTGCTGCGGCTCGGCCGGTCGCGCCCGATCGTTGCGGCTTCAGGGCCGGGGCGTTGGGCACCAGCGGCCTGCTCCCGACCGTCAGGCGCCTGACCAGGGCAGATGGAGAACTGGGACGGGAGTATCTAAACCTGCCCGAGAGGTTAACTTCGAGTTGGTAAGGAGCCCTCACCAAAGGAGTCGAGCGATGACGCTCGCCACTGAACCCCACGCCACCGCACCCCTGCCTCACTGGGAAGAAGCCCCGGCCGACCTTTCCGCTGCCATCCGCGAGATCAAGCCCGCCCTGCGGGCCCGCATCGAAGCCTCCGGCCGTACCGTCGAAGAGGTATTCGCGGCTGTCGAGCAGCGCATCGAGGCCCGCATCCGCGAAATCGAGGACGACCGGGAGCAGGGCGAGGAGGTGTGGCCCGTCCTGGACTACGACGCCATCGCAGGCGGAACCGTCACGCCGTCCCAGATGGCCAAGCTCAAGAAGCGCGGCTGTCTCGTGGTGCGAGGCCACTTCCCGCGCGAGCAGGCACTGGCCTGGGACGCCGACATCGTCGACTACGTCGAACGCAACAAGTTCTTCGAGAACTACAGGGGCCCCGGCGACGACTTCTTCGGGAGCGTCGGCTCCAAGCCCGAGATCTACCCCATCTACTGGTCCCATGCCCAGATGCAGGCCCGCCAGTCCGACCGCATGGCCACCGTCCAGTCCTTCCTCAACTCCTTCTGGAAGCACACCTCCGACGACGGCACCCAGTGGTTCGACCCCGACCGTGACGCGATGTACCCCGACCGCATTCGGCGCCGACCCCCGGGCGCCAACTCCTCCGGTCTCGGGACCCACTGCGACCCCGGCACCCTCGACCTGTGGATGACCCAGGAGTATCAAAAGGCCTTCCGCCACCTCTTCGACGGCACCGCCGAGCAGTACGACCCCTGGGACGCAGCACATCGCACCACCGGCCCGCAGTACCCCGGCTCCACCATGTGCTCGGCGTTCCGCACCTTCCAGGGCTGGACCGCCCTGTCCGACATGGACGCCGACCAGGGCGTGCTGCACACGGTGCCGATACCGGAGATCATGGCCTACCTGCTGCTGCGCCCCCTGCTGCCGGACGTGCCTGAGGACTCCATGTGCGGCGTGCGCACCAACCAGGTCTTCCCGGTCACCAAGCGCTGGCATCCCACGCTCTATCGCGTCCTCACCCCGATCCCCGACGTGAAGGCCGGCGACTCCGTCCGGTGGCACTGCGACATGATCCACAGCGTCGCCCCTGTCGAGAACCAGAAGGGCTGGGGCAACGTCATGTACATCCCCGCCGCCCCCTGGTGCGCCCGCAACGAGCGGTACGCCGCACAGGTCCGCGAAGCATTCGTGACGGGCTCCAGCCCCAGCGACTTCCCCGCCGAGCACTACGAGCGCACCTGGACCGATCGCTTCACGATCGACGACCTCAACGAGACCGGACGGCGCGGCCTGGACCTCGGCTGACCGCCCGCCCGCCAGAGCGCCCACGAGCCCGCAAGGCCCGCCACTGGACCCCGCGGGCTTCGGCGTCCCTTCGGTCAATTCTCGCGAAGTTCCGGCGTTGCGGCAGGACCCGTACCGGAACCATTCACCTCCACCGCGACAACCGGAGATCAACAACCAGTGCAGCCGCCGTCGGCCGCCGCCCCGCGGGGGGCCGAGAATCGGTCACCAGAAGCACGCAGAACCAGCCCCGGGCAGCGCACACTCGGAGAACTCCGGGATCACTGAGCCTCGAACCCACGCCCGACTTCCGCAGCCACGCCTCAGTGGACTCCAGGTCTGGAACGCGGTTGGTACGTGCAGCCGACCGTCTTCGTCGACGTCAACAACAACGCCGTGATCGCACAGGAGGAGATCTTCGCCCCGGTGCTCTCCCTCATCCCGTACGACGACGTGGACGATGCCGTCCGCCTCGCCAACGACTCCGACTTCGGACTCGGCGGCACAGTGTGGACGTCCGACCCCGAGCGCGGCCGGGCCGTCGCCCACCCGGTCCGCACCGGCACCATCGGCGTCAACCACCACATCCCCGACCCCACCGCACCCTTCGGCGGCGTCAAGGCCAGCGGTCTCGGCCGCGAGCTGGGCCCCGAGGGTCTCTCACCGGTTACCAGTGCACGTCGGGCGCCGTGGCGATGCTCGCCACGGCGCCCGACGTGGCCCGAACCGCCATACTGGTAGCGGTGGAACGGTCCGGTGTGCGGGGGCAGCCGGCCGCTTCGCCCGTCGCCGAGGGTGACCGGATCGCCGCAGGCGGGTCTCACCGAGAGGAGAGGGACGGCCATGACGCACCTCCGCACCGCTGGTGAAGGCCCATCTGATGGTCATCGCGAGGTCGGGTACACGGCCACGGCGACCGTCGATCAGCGGGGCATCGTGACAGGCTGGAGCGAGGGGGCCAGGCGCCTGCTCGGCTACGGGGCCGAGGAGGTCGTGGGGCGATCGACGGCCGGCTTGCTCGCCGAAGGCTTCACCACGGCGAAGCCGGCCTCGCCGGCCGACCGGCAGAGCTGGAGCGGAGAACTGGTCCTGCGGCACCAGGACGGCCACTGCGTGGAGGTGAACCTGCTCGCGCACCGCCGGTCGTCGGAGAACGGAGTTGACTGGCTCCTGATATGGGCCCCCACGCCCCGGCCGTATCCGCGCGAGGCCGATGAGATGGTGCACTGGGGATATGCCCAGTCCCCGTGCATCCTGGCGATCTACGACACGGAGCTGCGGTCTGTGCGGGCGAACGCCGACATGGAGCGGGCTGTCGCCCTCACGGACGCGCAGATGCGCGGCCTGACCATGTCGGAGATCGTGCCGGACAACTGGGAAGCCGAGAAGATCGAACGCGGCATGCGTGATGTGCTCCGGACCGGCGAACGTCTTGACCTGGAGTGCTTCCTCCGGGTGCCGGGTGAGAGCCGCGAGCATGCCTGGTCCGTCTCCCTCGCACCGCTGAGGGACGGAAGCCGCATGTGCGGCGTGTGCTTCGCGGCCCGCGATACGACCTCGCGATACGAGGCCCGACAGCGGCTGCTGCTGGTCAACGAGGTCGGCAGCCGTATCGGCAGCACGCTGGACATGGAGCACACCGCGCAGGAACTGGCCGATGTGACCGTCCCCCGGCTTGCTGACTTCGTCAGCGTCGACCTCCTCGCCGATCTCGCGGACGGTGACGAACCTCCCTCCGGCCCGCTGACAGGCCCAGTGCCGCTGCGCCGTGTGGCACAGCA
>NZ_BAAAGU010000092.1:0-15822 GCF_039524635.1 Streptomyces thermocarboxydovorans
GGGCGGAGAGCCTGACGGCTCTTAAGTTGGCCTGGCGGCCAACTACCGGGCCTGACGGCCCGTAAGGTGACGTGTCGTCATGCCTGACGGCATGACAGTGGTTAAAGCTGGTTGGCCCTGACGGGCCAACAGGAACAGACGATGTGAGGACTGACGGCCCCGCCGTCATGTGTCTGAAGGTGTCATGCCTGGCGGCATGACAGTGGGGTGTCGGAATGAGTTGAGGTTCCCTGCCCTGGCGGGCAGGCGTTGTGAGGTGTGGGCGCCTGCGGCGCCGTGATGTCGTCAGGGTTTGTTAGACAGTTATCCGGTTCCTCTCTCCCCTCCCCCTTGATATGCCGGGGCCGGCTTGGCTTTTGCCCTGACGGGCCAACAGAAACTAGTGAGGCGGGGCCTGGTGGCCCTCGGCCATGTCCGGTTTCTGCGGTGCCCCGCTATCGCTGGGGCCCGTCTTCGTTGGTTTCGGAGGCATTGTCAGACCCGGCTTGTAGGTTCCGGGAGTTGTTGGCCCGTCTGGAATGGCCCCGAATACCACTGGTGGGGCGTGGAGCGGTGATGAGTTGTGCTGTCAGTCAACATGTTGCCGCTCGGAGGAGCATTACCGCTGCTCTGCGGGCTGGTGCGGCGTGGATCAACCGGGTTGAGGAGCCTCGTGCGTGGCGGGAGTTGTCGCGTATGCATGGGGTGCTGTTGTCGAGTCTGCCGGTGGGGGCCGGGCCTTCGACGCCTGCCGAGATGATCGATTTGCTGCCGGTGCGCCTGCGGAAGTGGGTGCCTTTTGCTTGGGAAGAACTGCCTTCGGCGATGGGGGATTTGGTTGTCCTGACGGACAACGTTGAGCTGACGGAGGAGGCCTTCGAGGCGGGGATGAACTATCTGGAGGCCCTTTACGGAGACGACGGGTACTTCGATCTCGGTGGGACATGGCTTCCGGCGTGGGTTCAGCAGACGGAGCGGGCTGTCTTTCGGCATATCCGTTCCGGTGGGCAGGCCGGCTATGTGGCGGCGCGGCGACCATGCTGACCGAGGTGCCGTGCGGCACGGAGCGGGCGTTGGTCGAGGAGTACTCGCGTCGTGGCGCGGCCCGGATGGACGTTTATCGGCCTGTTCCCTCAGACCGGGTGTGGGTGGGGGCGTCGTCGTGGTTGTGGCCGTGTCCGCAGTGCCGGCATCCGATGGTGCTGCGGGGTGGGCAGTTGCGGTGTGAGTATCCGCCGCATCAGAGCCGGTTCGGACTTGTCGATTGACGGGTGGGCGGGGCCGGTTGGTGACGGCTGCGGAGCTGGCGGAGGGCGTGTTGTGGCTGGACTGGGGGGTGTGGCGGTACATCACCTGCCCCGGGCTCAGTGAGGTGGGCCTGATGCAGTGGCTGGAGAGGCAGGAGGGGGTGCGCATCGAGCGCTGAGAGAATCTGGACGAGTGGGATATCGGCGTCTACCTGGCGGACGGGCATCGCTGGCGGGTGGACGTCAAGGACCACCAGGACGCGCAGACGATCATCGATCGGCCGCCTGCCGGGGAGACGGTGGTCGTCCCCAACTACCGGCACAGCCAGGTGAATCAGCTGCAGGCCGGGCTCGATGCGCTGCGGACTGCTGATGGGCAGCGCTACAGCGTGTTCACGGTCAGCCGTTTCAAGGCGGCCGTGACGAAGCGGGTGAAGGGTATGGGTGCATGGCGTCGGCGAAGAGCGCGAGGTACTCCGTCAGCGTGCCGCTGACGCTGCGGGCGGCGATCCTGCTGGCCGCGCGGGTGTTCCCCGGCCGGGCGCCGCAGGAGCAGGCAGCGTGGCGGCGTGTGGTGAATCTTGCTGATGCGCACTTCCTGACCACGGGACAGATGCATCTGTGGGGCGGCTGGCCACTCTGGCTCTGCCCGATCAGGTGCGGATCACCCGGATGCTGGGGCAGCGGCCTGCTGTCCTTGCCTCCCACTCGGTGTTTGTCACGGAGAGGGCAGCAATCCTGGACAGCGGTGAGGCAGTCGAGTTCGCCCCGGCCGACGGGGAGGAACAGGTGCTGATGCGGTTCGCGGGCGAGAGGAAGCCCTCATCGATGCCTTGCTGGACGAGCTCGAGGACAACGCGGCCAAGGGGCAGTCCCAGCCCAAGTCCGCGCCGCCCGGCTCCTACGTTAGCGACCTGCGGATCAGAGATCCGCTCAGCCCGTCGGGCCGGGTGGTGGACGTCCGCTACGACCTCGACTACCAAGGGCCTCCCGCTCCCAGCGTCGTGCAGGATCTGGGTGAGGCCCCGGTCGTGGACGAAGTGGTGGTCCCTTCTCTGACCTGGACGACATCGCGGGGAGGCTTGATGCGCTGCGCGGGCAGGACTACCGGCGCAAGGCGGTCGCGGACATCCGGCAGCATGCCCGTGGCCGCGACGGCCTGGATGTGGGCGAACTCCTACGCGTTGAGGCCGGGCCACTGCGGGTCTTCCATGCCTACCGGTATGGGCAAGAACGTCTTGAGTGAACTCGTCGCGGTGTGGTGCGCCCAGCGGGGCCGGGTGGTCTCGCTGGGCGTTCCGCAGAACGCGCAGGTTTTGGCCAGCGTGTACCGGCTGCGGCAGGACCTGGCCGACCTGGAGATCTCAGCGCAGGTAACGCCGGTCCTCTCCCCCGCCTCCATGATGGAGCTGGCCGAGCAGACGGCCGGCAACCCGCACGATGCGGACTTCAGGAGCTGGGTGTATCGGGAGATGTCCTACAGCTGCCCGCTGACCGGGCACGCCACTACCTCCTCCGTAGCGGTGGATGCCTGGAAGCGGGGCCAGGAGCCGTGCGACCAGATCAAGCCCAACGGGCCCAGATCGGACAAGACTTTGGCCTGCCCGTGGCGCGGCAGGTGTGGGAAGTTCCGCCACCACCGGGCCGCGGCGACGGCGGACATCCTCGTCACCAACCATGCGAACTTCCTCACCGGGCACATCCACGCGCCGGTGGCGGCGCGGCCCGCGCCGGGAGGGCGCATGACCACCGAGCAGCTCCTGCTGCACCGCAGTCATCTGGTCATCATCGACGAGGCCGACGCGCTGCAGGCGCAGGCCTTTGAGCAGGCGGCCGTCAGGTGCTACTGGCCCAGGATGGTGCGGAGCACACCCCGGTACGGGATCTCGACAGCCAGTTCCGGCGGCACTGTCACCGGCTGCCGATGAGTCTCGAGCAGTATCTGCGGCCGCTGGTCAACCATCTGGTGTGGCTGGCCGAGTCTTATGTGTCCCACCTCGTCGGCGGGGTCATCCATCCCGACCGGGAGCGGCGCAGCATGGTGGTGCCGCGCCGCTGGGATGGGCTGTTCGCTTCCCGGATCTTCAGGCTGGAGGAGGGTGAGCGGCCTACTGAGCAGCAGATGCAGGCGGTCAACCAGCTCTACAAGCGCGAGGGACCGCTGGAGTTGGCCGATGAGGTCGAGGGGATGGCCCAGCTGAGGGAATGGGTGTCGTCGGTCACGGATCTGGCCAGCGGGTCGGACCGGCTCACCCACGCCACTTTGAAGTGCATCTGGGAGGCGTTCTCGGCTGTCACCGGGGAGACGGACGACAAGCGGCTGTCCTCCCTGGCGCTGCTGGCGGCCCGGCGGGCGTATCTGGAGGAGATGCGCAGCATTCTGCACCGCATCGTCGGGGGCGCGGCGCCGCTGCGGGGGGCGGGGATCTCCGCCGGCAACGGCCTGGTGGACGCGCTGGCCTCGCATGTGCCGTGGCGGGCTGCCCCCTACGGCCCTTTGGGGCGTGCGCTGTTCGCGTTCTCTGAGACGTTCGACCCGGCCGATCGGCACCAGACGGCGCTGCGGCTGAAGTCCTATGCCGGGGATCCACACGCCCACCTCGCCTACCTGGGCGAGGTGACCGCGCTCGCCCATACCGGCACCCGCCGGGCGGTGATCGGTATGTCCGCAACAGCGTTCATGCCGTACGCGCCGCGTCATCACCTCCTGCCGGAGCCGGCCTGGTACGTGCCGGACGACGCCAACGGAAGGCTCACCGTCGAGCTGCAGGCGGGCCAGGACCGACGGGGCGAGCATCGGTGTCCGGCACCGAGGGAGCCAGCCGGGAACGCGCCTACATCGCCGTGGGACGCGGCGTCGGCCAGGACCTTCCCGCGCAGCTCGACGCGGTGGCCGCAGACCCGGCCACCACACACCGGGCGTATGCGCTGCTCGCGCCGACCGCATGCAACGCCGGTCCGGCGCTCGCCCGCGGCATGATCGACGCAGGAGTCGCGGCATCCGAGATCTGCGTGGCAGTGTGGCCGCAGGACATGGCTGCGCTGGAGCGGATGCCGCCCGGCTGGGTGCCCATCCCCAGCAACCGGCTCGGACAGTTCCCCCACGCCGTGGGCCACGGCCGGTGCCGGTACCTGATCGCCCCCATGGCCCGGGTCGAGCGCGGCCTGAACATCGTCGACCAGCGCGCGCTCCCTGCTGCATGTCGCCTGCCTGGTCAACCGGCCCGTCCCGGTGATGGAAGACCCCCCGGTGCTGCTGTCCCTGGTCAACTCCCTCGCCTACCGCCAGCGGCGGCCGGGCCCGAATCCCGCAGCAGAGCTGGAGCGGCTGCGGATCGGGGCGGGCCAGATCTTCGACGACATCCGCAGCGGCCAGGGCTACTTCAAGACCTTGAGCGAGGACGTCAAACTCGCCGTCGTCGCGGAGATCCTGACCCGGCTGATCCAGCTGGGCGGGCGCACCCGCCGCGGCGGGGACCCGGGGCTGCTGCGGCTGCTGGACGCCGCCTTCACCCACACCGCCGCCCACTCCACCCTGTCCTCCCTCCTCGAGCAGTTGCGTGGGAAATGGCAGGAGGAGGACCACATGCCGCTGTCGACGCCGTCTACCGCACCACCATGACCGACGCCCTGCTGGGCCTGACGGAGCGCTCCCCCACCGGACACGAGAACGAGGACGACGAGGATGAGGAGATGGGCGAATGGTGAGTGAGGACCGCGGCCGCCTGTTCACGCTGTCCTTCCCGCTGGATGACTGGCTGCTGGGCATCGTGCACGTCTATCCCCAGGACGAGGCGTTCGCGTCGGCCTGGCGGCGGCTGCCTAAGCCGCGGGGCAAGGAGGCCGTGCAGCCGATTGCGTCCCTGCAGACAGCGGCGCGCGCCGTGACTGGTGAGCGGCTGGTGTTCACCAACCCCGACCGGCCCGCCAGGACCGGCCGATGGTCCGGGCGGAGCGTGATCGTCACGCCCGGACCACTGGATGGGGACGTGGTGCGCACCCTGATGCGGGATGGGAGACGCGGCTGGAGGGGCATGACGGACGCGACACCCTCGCCGCCCTGCTGCGGCTGGACGGCGACGGGCCCCAGCCGCTCAGTTCGCTGCTGCACCGCGACCCCATGGGGCGGGTTACCGGTCCCCGCTGGGCGTTTAGGGTGGCCGGGTGGCGGCTGGCGGGCATGCTGGCCGATCAGCCGCTCCCGCTCGACGAGTCGCTGCCCGCGCTGCGGTTCCGCGTCGACAGTGGGGGTGACCTACTGGCGTGGCAAGTGCCGCTGGTTCACGAGCGGACGTGGATCGACGAGGAGAGCGGCAAGCGTCGGCGCATCGCCGGCTACGCCATGGAGCGCATTCGCATCGAGGTCGAGGCCGCCCCGGGCGGAAAGTGTCTGGTGGCGCATCTGTCGGCGCGGATCTCGCGTGTCGCCACCCACTACAAGGGCATCCGCAACGTCCTGCTGCGCCATCCCGTCAACCCGGCACCCGGTGGGAGAAGGGCCCGGACGGGTTCATGCAGCCCGCGGCCGTCTCCTACCGCGGGGCGACGGCACAGATCGTCGAGGCCTGCGGCGTCGGCCGCCTGCCCCAGCCGCCCCTGACGGGACTGGCCGAACTCGGGGAGGTGCGCGGGGTGCACCGCACGGGCAAACACCCGATCGACAAGGGCGCCGGGGCGATGTTCCATGCCCGGCTCGAGGAACACGCCACACGCGTCCTCGGCCAGGAGCCCGTCGTCTGCACCGGGACCCCCATCAAGGTCAGCAAGCCGGGCGGGAACCTGCCGCCCTACGTGCCGGCCGCCAAGATGGCCGACGCCATGGCCAGCGCCCAACTCGACACGCTGCGCACCGTCGTGCTGTACGAGTCGGCCGGCTGGCGCACGCGGGTGATGGGGCAGCTGGCCCGCGACTACGCGCGGCCCGAACTGGCCGACCTGCCCGACGAGCAGCCCGTGGTCCTGGCACCCGGCTACAAGCTCGTGACGGTGCGGCTGCCCGAACTGGTGCGCCACGGCAGCCACGACCGCAGCCTGACCGTGGGGCTGTGGACCCGCTACCACCGCTTCGCCGAACGCCTCGGCCATCCCCGCAAACCGGCCGTGCTGGCCATCACCCTGGTCGCCATGCGCATCCCGCTCGGCGAGGACGCCTACTGGCCCGCCTTCATGTACAGCGATCAGGGCTGGCTCCCGCTGGCCCAGGCACGGGCCCTGCATCATGCCGGTCTCATCGGCAAGAAGGGATATCATCTGCGGGAGGACTACGGGGGCCCGGACAACGTGCGCACCTATGTCGAGCGGGCGCTGGCTGCGCTCGGTGACCGGTATCCGATCATCGTCTTTGCCGAGGAGCGTGAGCGGATCTGGCCCGGGCTGTGCAACGACCGGCTTGGCGAGGGCGGTGTCCCCGGGCAGAGCTTGATGGCGCAGGGACGGGATGTGGCGGTCGTCCGGGTCGGCAACGGGCAGGGCACACCGCAGCCGTCACGGCGCACCGGCGGCGGGGGCAAGCTGCCGGCCAACCCGTTGCAGCCGGTCATGCCGGAGAAGATCCTCTACCGTCACGATTACGGCGGTGTGGTGTCCTGGCTGTTCTCCGGGTAGTCCCGCCAGCACGCTGGCGGCCAGCGCACCGGCACCCAGTACACGCGCCGCACCCTGCCTGGCGGGCAACTGGCGCAGATGGGCGCTCCCTTCCACGCCATGACCCGCACCGAATACGTCGTAGCTCACTTCGGCGGGTGGCGTGAGGAGCAGTTGGCAGGTCTGGCCGCGCGGATCTCGGAGCAGGCCGCCATGTGGGACGGGCGCACCAACCTGCCCGCGCCGTTGCACCTGGCGAAGAGCGCTGATGAAAAGCACCCTGGCTTCGTCGACCAGGAAGGGGTGAGCGAGTAGGCGAGGTGACGGCGGGCACAGTGGCTTCCGGACTCGGTGCCGGTGCAGCCGATGGGCGGTTGGCTGCTGCCGTGCCCCCGCCCGGGCCCAGGGCGGGCAGGGCCGGTTTACTGTGCCGCTCCCCTCACCTGTTCGCGATCCGAACAGGCCGCCCAACAGGGGCTTGCGGCTGATTACTTGGAATAGGTCTGTTTCCAGCGTGCTCGGTGGCGGGCTTCTCCCTGTCCGCGTCCGTTGACTGCGGCCAGAGACAGCAGCGGTGTCCCGTTGTTCCACAGGCCAAAGAAGTCACGGTGCAGGGTGAGGATGTGGTGATCGACCGCGAACGCCTCGGCCTGAGGGCTGAAGCGTGTGGTGGCGACGAAGATGGCCACCTCCGCAGCGAAATGCACCTTTGCTCCCAGCAGATCGCGCATTTCGCGACTGGCGATCGTCCGGTGGGGTGCGTACCGCTTGCACTGGATCACCATGGTCCGGCCATCGGGCAGCCGGCCGAGCACGTCGGCTCCGTTGTCCCCGGCGCCGCCCACTCGTCGTACCTGTGTGCAGTCGTCACGGCGGCATAGCTCGGCGACCGCTTCCTCGAACTCGGTGCCGGACATCACGTCGATGGCAGCCAGCGTCCGCTGTCCTGCTGCGATCTCCTCCTGTCGCCTCCAGGTGGCGTCCTTGCTTCGCAGCAGCCGGTCGGTACGCCAGACCCGCCACACCATCCAGCCGATTCCCGCGGCGGCAAGCAGAGCGCCGAGATACAGCAACAACATCGGCCGCAGCAGACCTAACGGGACCAGCGTGGCAAGCGCTCCTGCCGCTGCTTTGTTCCGGGCGGTGTGTCGTCTGCGTATCGCCTTGCCCTTGGGTTTGGCCACCATTTCTGCCCCCTCTTGCACCGGCCAGGGTGGATTGCTCCCTGCTGTGCAGTGTGGGCATGCCGAGCGACGCCGCCAGGGGCGCAGTCAGGCCATGGCTTGAACCTCTCGCCCCTTGCCGCCCCGGCTGGTTCTGAGTTCTCTTCGAGGAGGCGCATTGGTGTGCTACAGGCCGAGTTCGGCCAGGACTGCTTGCCTCTGCGGGCTGAGAACGGAGCGGCGGCGGCGCAGGTTGCTCAGCCACTGGCCCAGGCGCACGGGGTCGCCGTCGATCTTCTCGATGTGGCGCTGGGGGACGTTGAGGTGGCCTTCGCGTGCGCGGAAGGCCCGTGCGGCGGCCAGCCCGCGCTGGAAGGCACGCTCGCGCGCCGGCATGCGGGTCTGAGTCGCCGGGGAGCCGGATGTGTCGGGCGGTTCGACCAGCCCCAACTCCTTGAGCAGCGACTTCTGTTCAGGGTGCAGGCGGTGGGAGCGGGCGCGCGGGGTCTCAAGCCACCTCTCAGCCTCGGCGGCAGTCTTGTTGGCTGCCAGGCTCTGACGGGCGGCGTGGTAGGCCCGTTGCCAGGTGATCGGCCAGGGCGGGTTCCACCACGGGTCCAGCGCGGTGAGGGCGGTGGCGCGCTGGTCGGTGAGGGTCTCGGCGCGAGTGCGCTGTGTGGCCAGCCAGCGGCCGAGGGGGAAGCTGTCGTGGATCTCGTCAACGGGTGGGACGAGGTGGCCGTGACGGGCGGCGTACACGGCGGCGTGGGCCAGTGCGCGCTCGAAGGCCTGCTGGCGGGGGTCCCAGATGATGCCGAGGCGTTCGAGGGCATGCACTCGTGCAGCGTCGAGTGTTTCCTTGGTGTGCAGGTGGCGTTGCCAGGTGAGCCAGCGGCCCAGGGGGTAGCCGGTGGGGTCCTCGTAGTGCTGGGGGACGTCGAGGTGGTGGTGGGTGCGGTGGTAGCGGCGGGCGGCGTTCAGGCCGCGGCGCCATTCGGCGCTCTTGGGTGCCAGGACCCGCAGGCAGAGGGCGAGGGCGACTTCTTCCGTTCGGGTGGGGCGGTCGAAGCGCAGCCAGGCCTCGGGGTCTTCGGGTGGTGTGGTGGTGCGGTGGGTGCGGGGGTCGGCGAGGCGTGCTTCGAGGCGGTCGTCGTGGGCGCGCAGGGCCTGGATGGTGTGCCAGAGGGGGGTGTAGGCGTCGGCGCTGAGGAGGTCGTCGGGGTCTTCGCCGGGGGTGAGGTAGACGGGGACGACCAGGGTGGCCTTCTTGCCGGCGCCGGGGTCCTGGCGCAGGGCGCGGCCGACGGCCTGGACGGTGTCGACGGGGCTGCTTTTGGGGTCGGCGAAGACGACGGCGTCGATGGCGGGCACGTCGATGCCTTCGCCCAGAACGCGTGCGTTGGACAGTACTGCGGGGGTGTGGGGGTTGGTGTGGGAGGCGAATTCGAGCAGGAGTCGGCGGCGGACCTGGGGGGTGTGGTGGCCGCTGATCCAGTCCGCCCATAGTCCTTGGGGTCTCAGGTCGGCGGGGAGGGTGGCTGCGGTCTCGTGCAGGGTGGTGGCGAAGGCGCGGGCGTCGGCGACGCGGTGGTGGAAGGTGAGGACGCGGCGCAGGCGGTGGTCGTGGACGGCGCGCAGGGCTGCGACCTGGCGGCCGGCCAGGCGCAGGCCGTCGGCGCCGGCACCGGGTCCGGTGGCGAGCCAGTCGCGCAGGTCTGCGTCGGTGACGACGGGGACGAGGATCCGGTAGTCGGCGAGCAGGCCGAGATCGATGGCGTCGGAGAGGGACAGCTGGTAGGCGACGGGGCCGAAGAGGTTTTCGTCGTCCATGGACGCCACCGCCTCGCTATTCCCCTCCCGGTCGGCGTCGGCGTCCCAGATGCGGGGGGTGGCGGTGAGGTAGAGGCGGCGGGCGGCGGGGACCTGGTCGTCGTGGTGGACGGCGGCCCAGGCCTTGCCGAGGCGGCCGGCGGTGCGGTGGGCTTCGTCGACGACGATCAGGTCCCAGGGGGGCAGGTGATGGTCGCGGTGGGCGGTGACCACAGCGGGCAGGGAGGTGTAGGTGGCGTAGGCGGTGATGGGGCCTGGCCGGTGTGTGGTAGTGAGGGCGGCCAGGTCTGCGGGGTCGGTGGTCATGGGGACGTCTGCGCCGAGCGGCTCATGGTCGAGGGCCGCCTGGCGGGCCGAACACACCGAGACCGTGGTGCCCTTGCGTCCTGCGGCACGCCAGGAACGGATCGTCTGGGACAGCAGATCCAGCGTCGGCAGCAGCACCAGGACTCTTCCCCGCGGGGCGATGCGGGCGGTGGTGCGGGCGGCGATCAGTGTCTTGCCAGTGCCGCAGGCGGCGATGACGTTGGCGCGGGGCTGCTGGCCGAGGATGCGGGTGACCGCGGTGACGGCGTCCTTTTGGTGGGGGCGCAGTTCGATAGGTGCTGTGGCCATGGGGGGACGCCGCTCCGGGGTATGAGCTTGCGAGCTGAGGTCATTGTGACATCGCGGGAGAGGTTATTCGGCGGCTTGGGATACCAGGTGCAGGGTGGAGCCGCTGGTTCCTTTGCGGACGTGGAGCTGGCTGGTGATGCGGCGGCGGAGTTCGGGGACGTGGCTGATGAGTCCGACGGTGCGATCGTGGGCGCGCAGGGAGTCCAGGACGTCGAGGACCTGGTGGAGGGTGTCGTCGTCGAGGGTGCCGAAGCCTTCGTCGATGAAGAGGGTGTCCAGGACGCGGCCGCCTGCCTCGTAGGTGACGACGTCGGCGAGGCCCAGGGCGAGGGAGAGGGAGGCGAAAAAGGACTCTCCGCCGGAGAGGGTGCCGGTGGGGCGGGGGCGGCCGGTCCAGGCGTCGGTGATTTTTAGTCCGAGGCCGGAGCGGGCGCCGTGCGAGGCACGGTCGTCGCTGTGGGAGAGCGTGTAGCGGTGGTCGGACATGCGCAGCAGGCGGGTGTTGGCTGCGTCGACGACTTGTTCGAGCCGGGCGGCGAGGACGTAGGCCTCCAGTTCCATGCGGTCGCGGTTGCTGGGTGAGGTGCCGTGGATGACTTCCTGAAGGTGGTGGACGGTGTCGTAGGCCTCCTGCAGGGGCTGCATGCGCTGAATGCCGGCGGCGAGGTCAGTGGTGTGCCGGGTGAGGTTGTCGTGGCGGGTGCGGGCTGCGGTGGTGGCGGCGGCTGCCTCGGTGTGGCGTTGGGTTGCCGTCTTGTGCAGGTGGATGGCGGCGTCGAGGTCGGCGGGCGGCCGCGCGGCGGCCTGGACGAGGTCGGGCCGCTCGAGGGTGGCCGTGTGCACGGCCTGTTGGTGGCTGAACTTCTGGATCTCGTCTTCGAGGGCGTGCAGCGCGTCGTCGTCGCGGGCGGCTTCTTCGGCGGCCTGAAGGGTGTCGAAGCCCTGCTGGCGGGCTGCGGTCTCGGCCTCGATGGTCTGCAGGGTGCGTTCCCGTGCCCGGCGCCGCGTAGTGGAGGCGGCTTCGGCGGCGGCCTTTAGCTGGTCGGCGGTGCGGGTGAGGTCGGCCAGGCGGTCGGCGACGGTGGGCGCGCCGTGGCGTGCTTGGTCCAGTTGCTGGGTGAGGTCGGCCAGCTGGGTGGAGAGGTGGTCGTACTCGGCGTTGCAGGCTGCGAGGCGTTCACCGGCGGTGGTGGCCTTCTGCGTCATGCTCGTGTGTTCGTGGTCGAGGACGGCAAGTTCCTCGTTCGCGGGACCGGCGTCGGAGGCCGTCTTCAGGGTCTGTTCGAGGTCCGCTTGCGTGGTGGCCAGAAGGGCCTGGATGTCGGCCAGCGGATCGTCGCCGGCCTGGGCGCGGGCTTGCGCAGCCTGGTCCTGGGCCTGCTGGAGCGCGGTTGCTGCGGCCTCTTCGGTCGTCTCGGCATCGAGGTGGAGGGCCTCGGCCGCCTGCTCGTCTTCCCGGGTGGGCTGGCCTGGGTGCGGGGCAGCCGGGGCGGGGTGGGTGCACGATCCGCACACCGGGCAGGGCGAGCCGTCGGTGAGGCCGGCGGCCAGTTCCGCGGCCATGCCCTCGGTGCGCTGTCGGCGGATGGTGATGCAGGCCTGGGCGGCCTCGGTGGTGGCGGTGTGGGCGGCCTGCAGACGCTCTTTGCGCGCAGCGACGTCGGCGAGGCAGGCGTCGCGCTGCTGTGCGGCTTTTAGGCGCCGACGGATGTCTGCGAGGGCGGACTGCTGGTGGACGCTGTCGGTCTCGGCGCGCTGTGCGGCTTCCAGGCGTGTGGTCACGGCCGTACGGAGGCCGGGCTCCTTGGCGAGCCAGTCGTGGGCCTCGAGCTGGTCGGCGGTGTGCGTCTGCCGTTCGGCGTCCAGCTGCTTCAGGTCCCGCGTCATCTGCTGCACGGCGGCTTCCTGCGGCAGCAGCGCTTCGGCGAGGGTCGCTTCGGCCCGTGTCTGCTGCTCTGCGGTGGCCAGTTCTTCGGCCGCGGCGATGGCGTGCGCAGGAGTGAGGACGCTGCGCGCCTTCGCCTCGGTCTCGGCAGCACGGGTGTGTTCCTGCACGGCGGTGCGGGCGGCGTGGAGAACGGCTGCCAACTTGCCGGCGCGGCGGGCTTGTTCGAGCTTGCCGGTGATGAGCCGTTGCCGGGGTTCTTGCTGCTTCAGCTGCTCCAGTTGCTCGGCGGCGGCGCGGTGCTCGTTCTGCTGCTGGTGCAGGGTGCGCACGAGGAGTTCGTTGGCCTGGTGCGCATCCAGGTCGGCGGCAGCTGTTTCGGCCTGGGCGATGGCCGTCTCGAGCTGCGCGGACGCTGCTTTCACCAGGGAGGTCGCCCACGCCTGTGCGGGTTCGGTCAGGGTCTGCGGGTCGTTGCCGGTGGGGGCGTCTTGCTCGTGGTCGAGTCCGGTGGCGACGCCGTGGATGCGGTCGATAAGGCTGATGACGTCGCCGCGGGC
This sequence comes from Streptomyces thermocarboxydovorans, assembly GCF_039524635.1. Taxonomy (NCBI): domain Bacteria; kingdom Bacillati; phylum Actinomycetota; class Actinomycetes; order Kitasatosporales; family Streptomycetaceae; genus Streptomyces; species Streptomyces thermocarboxydovorans. The sequence continues at coordinate 12,863 of NZ_BAAAGU010000092.1, forward strand.
CGCCTTGAGGTCCTTTTCCGCCTCGCGGCTGCGTTCTTGCAGCCAGCGATCGATGTCCGTGAAGCGCTGGGTGCGGAACAGCTTGCCGAGGAGGTCCTTGCGGGTGGATGCTTTGGCGCGCAGGAACTGGGTGAACTGGTTCTGCGGCAGGAGAACGACCTGACAGAACTGATCCCGGCTCATGCCCAGCAGCGCCTGGAGGCGGTCGCCGATCTCCTGGTGGGAGTTGCTGGAAGCCTCCCAACTGCCCTGTCCGGAGGCGGGGTCGTGCTTGTACTCGCGCAGCAGTGTCCTGGCGTTCTGCTGGGTGGTGCCGGTGCCGCGGGCCTTGGGCCGGGGTTGCTGGGGTATGCGGGTGATCTCCAGGCGGCGTCCGGAGATGGTGGCCTCCAGGACGATCTGGGTGATCAGGTGGTCGGCGGCGTGGTCGCTGCGCAGCAGCTGGTCGCGGTCGCCGGGTGGCTTGCCGTACAGGGCGTAACAGATGGCGTCGAAGACGGTGCTCTTTCCGGCTCCGGTGGCACCGTGCAGCAGGAAGAGGCCGTCGCTGCTGAGGGAGTCGAAGTCGATGGTGTGGGTTCCTGCGAAGGGGCCGAAGGCCTGCAGGGTGAGGCTGTGCAGGCGCACTTTAGACGGTCTCCTGGTGTGTGGTGTGCAGGGTGGCTTCGACGGCGCGGCGCAGCAGGGTGTGTTCGGCGGGGGTGGGGTCGTCGCCGCGTACTTTCTTGATGAAGTCGCAGGCGATGTCGAGGTCGCCTCGGCCTTGCAGGCGTTGGGTATAGGTGGGGCGGTCGACGGCCTGCTGCGGGTGGTCGGGGCGTTCGTGCAGCAGGCGCAGGGTGTGGGGGAAGCGGCGGCGTAGCTGGGCCATCGGCTCGTACGGCAGGGCGGGGTCGGTGAGGGTGACCTGGAGCCGGCTGCCGGTCATCGCCTCGTGGGCGGGGTTGGTCAGCAGGTCTGCGAGGGTGCCCTTCAGCAAGGCCAGCGGCCGCGGGACGGGCGTGGGCACGGGGGTGAGAGTGACGGTGCCGTCGCCGGCCATGTCGACGATGGTCAGGGATTTGGTGTGGTGTGTTTCGGAGAAGGAGTAGGCCAGCGGAAAACCGCTGTAGTGAATGCGGTCGTTGACGTTCTGGGCGCCGTGGAGATGTCCGAGGGCGGCGTAGTCGATGCCGGTGAAGGCGCTGGCGGAGACGTAGTCGAGGCCGCCGGCGGTGATGTCGCGCTCGCTGGTGGAAGGTTCACCGCCGGCGACGAAGGCGTGGGCCACGACGACGCTGCGGGTGCCGTCGGGGTAGGTGGCGAGGTCGGCGCGGATGCGGTCCAGGGCTGCGGTGGTCACCGCCTGGTGGCTCTTGTCGGCCTCGAGATCGTCATGGGTCAGGGACGGCTCGAGATAGGGGATGCCGTACACAGCGACGGTGCCGTGCTCGTCATCCAGCAGGACCGGGCGGGTGCAGGCGGTGGCCGGGTCGGTCCGCAGGTGCACGCCGGCCCGGGCAAGGACGCTGGCGCCGACGCCGAGTCGGTGGGCCGAGTCGTGGTTGCCGCTGATCATCATGATGGGGATGCGCAGGTCGGCGAATTGGCTCAGGGCGCCGTCGAAGAGGCGCACGGCATCGAGGCTGGGAATGGCACGGTCGTAGATGTCGCCGGCCACGAGGATGGCGTCGACGTCCCTCTCGCGGACCGTGTCGTGGATGTGGGTGAGGAAGGCGCGCTGCGCGTCGATCAGATCAGCCTCGTGGAACCGGCGCCCCAGGTGCCAGTCCGAGGTGTGCAAGAACCGCATGAGCACAGACGGATACCACTGAGCTGCACGCGGCGGGGGTTTTCCCGATATCGGAGGTGAAAGCGGGCAGGTTGAGGCTGCGGACAGGGGTGCGGCTCCCCTTGGTGGCTCTCCGGGGCCCGGCTGGCGCCAGCGGGTGATTGTCAGTGGCAGGAGGCAAGATAGGTAGCTGTTGTCGTACCGGTCTTGGGGTTTGTCGATCGAACGGGAGTCCCGATCGGGTGGTCTCGGGGTGCTCGGCGTATACGAGCAGGGCCTCCTGAACAGCTCGTTGGTGTCTAATCACCGAGCAACATCAGGAGGCCCTGGTGCCGCAGTGTTCCGTGTCGATGGTCGGGCAGTCCAGTTCCGTCCCGCTGGAGTGTGACTGTCTGGCTCATCGGTTCGGAAAACGCCGCCGACAACGGGTGCCGGCAGCCGCGCTGTCCGACGGACATGACGGACGCGGAGTGGGCGGCCATCCGGCCGTTGCTGCCGGTGCCTGGCTGGATGCGCGGCCCGGCGAGGACAGCCGGAGGCGTACTGTCACCGGGCGCTGCTCGATGGGATCCGCTACCTGGTCGACAGCGGAATCAAGTGGCGGGCGATGCCTGCCGACTTCCCGCCCGTGGGACCGTGTGTACGCCTTCTTCCGTCGCTGGCGCGATCACGACATGGTCAAGGAGTTCCACGACCGGCTGCGCGCGACGGTCCGCGAGAAGCTGGGCCGCGATGCGGAGCCGGGTGCGGGTGTGATCGACTCGCAGTCGGTGAAGGCGGACGCTGTTGTCGGTGCGGACAGCCGCGGCTTCGACGGCGGGAGGCTGGTCAACGGTCGCAAGCGGCACGTCGTGGTCGACACGCTCGGCCTGCTGCTGGGGTGATGGTCGCGCGCGCGGACGTCGGTGACCGCATCGCCGCCCGGGTGCTGCTTGAACAGGTGGCCGACGTGCACCACCGCCTTGAGCTGGTCTGGGCTGATGGCGGGTACACCGGCAGCCTCGTCGAGTACTGTCTGGCCGCTTGCGCCATGGTCGTGGCGATCGTCAAGCGCAGCGACGACCAGAAGGGGTTCGTGGTGCTGCCCAAGCGGTGGATCGTCGAGCGCCTCTTGTGCGCCACGAGGCGCCCTGTTTGTATCCCCGGCTGAGCCGGGAGGAACTCGGAAGGAGGTTTCTGGGCCGGATGG
>NZ_BAAAGU010000093.1:0-15808 GCF_039524635.1 Streptomyces thermocarboxydovorans
GACAGATGACGCGCGTCCCCCACCAGATCGCTCACACCCCACCAACGACCCAGAACCCAAACCGTTTCGGATCAATATCCAGCCACCTCGGGAGTGATGTTGCTGTTGGATCCCTGCTGGTGCCCATGGCGATCGCAGTCATGCCGGCCACGCCGACCGTTGTCCAGAATGCCCAGTCGCGGTACAGCGGCTTGTCATACAGCGGCAGCACCGAATTGAGGTGGGGTCTGGTGCAGGTTCGGGTGACAGGTTCGGTCACGCGGCCTGGAGGGCCGGTGTGGTCATGACGATCTCGAATTCGACGGGAGTCAGCCGGCCGAGTGCGGCTTGTCGGCGGCGTCGGTGATAGGTCCGCTCGATCCAGGTCACGATCGCGATCCGCAGTTCCTCGCGGGTGGTCCAGCTTCTGCGGTCGAGGACGTTCTTCTGCAGCAGACTGAAGAAAGACTCCATGGCCGCGTTGTCGCCGGCTGCCCCGACCCTCCCTATTGATCCGACCATGCGGTGCCGGTCGAGCGCCCGGAGAAACTTCCGGGACCGGAACTGCGAGCCGCGATCGCTGTGCAGGATGCATCCGTCGACGTGTTCACGCCGGGCCACGGCGTTGTCCAGGGCGGTCACGGCCAGGCGGGACTTCATCCGCGCGTCGATGGAGTAGCCCACGATCCTGTTGCTGAACACATCCTTGATCGCGCAGAGATACAGCTTGCCGTCGCCAGTGGCATGTTCGGTGATATCGGCGAGCCACAACCGGTTCGGGCCGGTCGCGGTGAAGTTGCGGCTCACGAGATCGTCATGCACTGGCGGGCCGGCTTTCTTGCCCCTGCCGCGCTTCTTGCCGAACACGCTCCACCAGCGGTTCTCCCGGCAGATCCGCCACGCGGTCCGGTCCGCCATCCGAGCCCCGGCACCACGCGCTTCATCGGCCAGGAAGCGGTAGCCGAATTCCGGGTCGTCGCGGTGAGCGTCGAACAGTGCGTTCGCGCGATACGCCTCCTCCAGCACTGCGTCTGTCACCGGCTTGTCGAGCCAGCGGTAGTAGGGCTGTCTGGCGAGCTTCAGCACCCGGCACGTCACCGTGACGGGCACCCCGTCCACGGCCAGCTCCTTCACGAGCGGGTAGATCCTTTTCCCGGCAGATGCGCCTGCGACAGATAGGCCGCGGCCCGACGCAGGACCTCGTTCTCCTGCTCCAGCAGCTTGATCCGCCGACGGGCTTCCCGCAGTTCCGCGCTCTCCTGGCTGGTCACCCCGGGCTTGGACCCGTCATTGATGTCCGCCCGGCGCATCCACTTCCACAACGTCATCGGGTGAACCCCGAAATCGGTGGCCACCTGCTCGACCGTGACACCCGGGCCGCGGTTCCTCGCGACTCGCACGACGTCCTGGCGGAACTCTTCCGGATAGGGCTTGGGCACAGCGACATCCTTCCCACCCGCCTCTCAGGGCAAGCCAGTTCAGATGTCACCCGATCGTGCAGCAGACCCGTTGGACGTGCAGCGCGATCGGGTGACGGACGGCGCGAACGCCGCCTTGTCCGCGATGTTCGGCGGGATCGCGAATGTGGAGGAATCCACTGAGACTGTGAGGAATCGGTCTACGGCTGACCTGCCGGAATCGACCCCGGCGCCCTCCGTGGTTCTGACTCGACTGCCGATCCCCGATCCGGTGCCGGTCGACTTCGCCAAGTCGACTCTCTCGCTCAAGCCCGCCCCGAGCCTTGCCGCTCCCGTCGACGCGGTAAAGGTCGATCGGGCGCCGATCGAGTCGAGCAAGCCTCAGGCGGTGGCGGCCGACTCCCCTCGACCCCGCCGGGCGACCGGCCGGGTTCCCGAGGTGGCCCGGTCGCCCCGACCGAAGCGCACGGCGGCTCAGTTGCTCGATGAGGCGCGCGCCGCAACCGCGGATTGGCCGGACGCGCAGATCACTGCCGAGGGCATCCGCCGCACGGTGCGCACCTCGCCGGCGAACGCCCGGATGCTGCGGGACACGCTTCTTGCTGAGCGTGCCGACGGTGGCGCCGGAGCGGTGGCCGCGTGACGCGGCTGACCCTCGCCGACTGCTTCGACCCCGACGGCGAGCGGTTCGGCATCCCCACCTATCCGTGGCGCTGCGCTCCCGAGGGCTTGGCCACCCGCCGCCAACTGCGCAGTCAGGGGCTACGGCCGGGTGGTCAGGACGTGGCGGCACAGATCCTCCGGCCGCGTCGCCGGCGCGAGCCGCTGACCGCCTACCTCTACCGGATCGACCGGGCGCTTCCCGTGCGGCCGATGACGCCGGGCAGGTGGCGTGCGCACGCAGCGATGATGCGCGCCCGCCGCCGCTGTCCCGAGTGCGGCCAGGACGCCGGTTACGTCGTCCCCGCCTCGCTCGGCATGTGCGTGACCTGCGCCTACCCCGAACAGCGCGCCGCTTGAGCCTCGCCGCTCTCCCGGCGCGCTCCCCGTTGAACCCGGCGGGGCCCGACCGCTCACCTTCCACAGCGTCGGCCGGACCCCGCCTTTCCTCCCACTGGAAGGGACCCTCAGTGAAGCATCCCGACGACGACGAACTGTTCAACCGGCTGGAAGCCGAGATGGCCGCCGAGGGCGGCGCCGATGTGGTCGACCTGGACAAGGCCCGCGCCGCCCGTGAGTCGACCCCGACCGGCCCGGAGGTGGACGACCCGACCGCCCCCGTCATGGTGGACCAGCCGACCCCGACCGCGACCGGTCCCGGCTACCTGGGTCGGCTCGCCGCTGCCCGGCGCCGCCCGGTCGTCCCGATCTGGCTGCGGTCGGTGGCTGAGCTGCGGACCGCGTCGGCGTGGGTGGCCCGCCACTACGCCCACACGATCGGCTATCACGCCCTGCGCGCCCCGGTGTATGCCGCCCGGCTCACCTTGCAGGCCCCGACCGGCGCGGCCCGGTTCGTCGGGGGCACGATGCGGTGGATGGCCGACCGCGAGGGCGAACCGGTCCGCCTCGCCGCCGTGCGCCGTGAGGACGCGGCCGAATACCTCAAGCTCTCCCGGCAGCGCGACGGCCGGGTACGGCTGCGCACCCTCGTGACCGTGCTCGCACTGTTCGTCGGCCTCGCCACGGCGCTCGCCATCTACGTACTCGCCCCCGCCTGGCTGCAGGCGGTCTCGGTGAGCGCGGTGGTGCTCGCCCTCGGAGCAGCCGGCCGCCGCGCGGATGAGCCGGTCATCCACCGGGCGGTGGAACTGCCCAAGGCGACCAAGCTCACGTCGGACATCGTCCTGCGCGCGCTCGGTTCGCTCGGTATCTCCGCCATCAGCCAGGCTCAGGCCAAGGGCCGGGACGGGTTCGAGTTCACCGCCCCGATCACCCGGGACGGCCCCGGCTGGCGGGCCGAGGGCAACCTTCCGTACGGCGTGACGGTGACGGACATCATCGAGCGGCGCGAACGCCTCGCCTCGGGTCTGCGCCGCCCGCTGGGGTGTGTGTGGCCCGAAGCGGTGCCGGATGAGCACACCGGGCACCTGGTGCTGTGGGTGGGCGACCAGGACATGAACAAGGCCAAGAAGCCCGCATGGCCGCTGGCCAAGTCCGGGACGGTGGACCTGTTCAAGCCCGTCGCCTACGGCACTGACCAGCGCGGACGCTGGGTCGAGGTCACGCTGATGTACATCGCGGGCGTCATCGGCGCTATCCCGCGCATGGGCAAGACGTTCCTGCTGCGCCTGCTGCTGCTCATCGCCGCCCTCGACCCACGCGCGGAGCTGCACACCTACGACATGAAGGGCACCGGTGACCTGGACCCGGTCGGCAACGCCGTCTCCCACCGGCACGCCGCCGGCGACGATGACGAGTCGATCGCCTACGCGCTCGCCGACTTCCGCGCCCTGCGGGAGGAACTGCGCCGCCGCACCAAGGTGATCCGGTCCCTGCCGCGGGACATCTGCCCCGAGTCCAAGGTGACCAGCGCGCTCGCGGACAAGCGGTCGTTGGGGCTGCACCCGATCGTGGTCGGGGTGGACGAGTGCCAGGTGTTGTTCGAGCACCCCGACCACGGCAAGGAGTTCGAGGAGATCGCCACGGACCTGGTCAAGCGGGGACCTGCGACCGGCATCGTGGTGCTGCTGGCCACGCAGCGCCCGGACGCCAAGTCGCTGCCCACCGGCATCAGCGCGAACGCTTCCGCCCGGTGGTGCCTCAAGGTCATGGGCCAGACCGAGAACGACATGGTGCTGGGCACCTCGCAGTACAAGCGCGGGGTGCGCGCCACCATGTTCGCCTGGGGTGACAAGGGCATTCACTACTTCGTCGGCGAGGGCGCCGACGCCCGTATCGTCGCCTCCGTCTACGTCGACGCCCCCGGCGCCGAAGCGATCGCCGCGCGCGCCCGCAAGGCGCGTGAGAAGGCTGGACTCCTGTCCGGCTACGCGCTCGGTGAGGCACCGGAGGAGGTCACCGGCCCCGCGTATGACCTGCTGGCCGACATCCTCGCCGTGGTGCCCGCGGCCGAGGCCAAGGTGTGGTCGGAAACCGTCGTTGCCCGGCTCGCCGAGCTGCGCCCCGAGGTCTACGGCGGATGGGACCCCGATGCGCTGGCTGCCGCGCTCAAGCCGCACGGGATCAGCACGGTGCAGGTGGGCCGCCGGGTGGACGGCAAGGTCGTCAACCGGCGCGGCATCACCCGCGCCCACATCACGACCGCGATCGCGGAGCGTGACGGAAACCGGGACGCGGGCTGACCCTTCGGGGCCGCTAACGATAGCGGCACGCCCCGCTAACGTTAGCGGCCCCGCTAGCGCCCCAAACCGTCCCTGATCAGGCCGCTAGCGGATAGCGGCCCACCTGCGGAAACCCCTGGAAACCGCCCCGGAGGGCCCTCCATGACCCCCATCCTGCTCGCTATCACCCTGCTCCTTGGCGTCACGCTGTGTTACGTCGCGGTGTGCGCCGCCTCGCCGTTCGGCAACTGCCGCAAGTGCCACGGCTGGGGCTTCGAGATGAAGACCGACCGCAAGGGCCGCATGAAGCGCGGCAAGGACTGCCGCCGCTGCCGCGCCACCGGCAAGCGCATCCGCGTCGGCCGCTGGCTCTACAACCGCTGGGCGCGCATCTACCGCGCCGGAACCGCCGACTGACCCCATCCGGAGGAAACCTCGATGGTCCTGAACATCTCCGCCGTGCTGCTGTTCGGCGCCGCCTCCGCCCTCGCCGTCAAGACCAAGTCGACCGGTGGCGGCGCCGCCCTGGTGCTGTTCCTGTTCGGCTTCTTCACCGCTGGGACCGGCGCCTACGAGCCCATCCACAACCTCGTGCAGGCGTCCGCCGACGCCATCGCCCAGCTCGGCAAGTGACAGGAGAGCGAGCCGTGAACGAACACGTCCCCGCCGTGCGGCCGGACACCGTGACCGCTGCTGCGTACGCCCCGGCACCGCTGGAGCCGTACGCGCCCGCCCCGGCCGCCGTGGAACTGGCCGCCGAACGCGGCCCCGTGGTGTGGGTGCCCGACGCCTACGGGCGGATGGTCCCCATGCCCAAGCACCTCGCCCCTCCGCCCATGCCCATGCCGGAGCCGCGCGACCTGACCCCGCTGCCGCTGCTGGACCCGATCGCTCAGCGCTTCGTCGGCGCCGGAATCGGCGCAGGCGCCCTCGCGGCCGGCGTCGGCTGGGGCGTCGGCGAGGTCATCAACGCCGTCGCCGGATTCACCACCGGTGCCGCGATGTGGATCGCCCTCGCCATGCTCGCGTGGCGCATGCCCGTCCGGGCCATCGCCGACGGCCGGCGAGGCAGCACCGTTCACATCCGTAAGGCCGTCATCAAGCGCAGCCACTTCCACGGCTGACAAGGAGGCAACCCCCGTGCTGCGACTGCGTATCCAGCGCACCGCGCTGCCCCGCAACGCGCTGATCCTGACCGACACGCCTCGCCCCGACTGCCGGAACTGCGAGGGCGTGGGCGGCATCCCGCACGACTACGGCGACCCGGCGACCGGTGAGTACGCCGGTACCGACTGGGAGCCCTGCGACTGCTGGACCGAGTGGCGGACGCTCCTGCTGCCGCTGCCCCGACTGCCGCGCTGGTTGCGCCGACGCGGAACCGGCCGCGACCCGTGGGCCCCCGGCGGCTACAGCGACGAACCGCCCTTCTAGCTACGCCCGAGGGCGGCGGCACTCCCGGACAAGGACAGCCCGCCGCCCTCGGTCTCCCCATCCCGACGAAGCAGAACAGGAGACCTACAGGATGACACCTGACTGCAAGACCCGGCGCCCCGCCGACGCGAATCATCCGGACGGGAACGCCCTGCGAACCGCACTGGACCTCGCGGCGGTGGGCGTGCCGGTGCTGCCCCTGCGCGAGGGCAAGGTGCCGTTCGGGAACTGCCGCGCGTGCGCCGGTGGCGCCTGTGGCGGGCGGCCGAATATGAAGAACGCCGGTCCGTGCCGGTGCCCCGCTCCCTGCCACGCGTGGGCCGCCGCCACGACCGACCCGCAGGTGATCACCTCGCCCGCGTGGGCGCCGGCGTGGGGCGAGGCCGTCTGCGTCGGCTACCACCCCGGCGGGGCCGGGCTGACCGTGGTGGACCTGGACAACGCGTCGGCTGTCGCGTGGGCCCGCCAGACGTTGCCCCCTACCCGGACTGTGCCGACCACTCGCGGCCAGCACTGGATCTACCGGGGCGCCATGACCTCACACAACGCCGTCCGGCCCGGTGTGGACGTCAAGTCGCTCATGGCCTACGCCCGGTGGCTGGGTCCCGGCAGCGGCACCATGACGGACCTGCCGCCGGTCGTCCGCGCCCTCACGGTGAAGGAAGAGACCACCCCCGCGCGCCGCGAGGTGGTCTCTTCTCTCCCCACCCGCGCCACGTGGGACCGGACCGTTGCCACCGGGTGCCGCCATACCGAGCGCTACGTACGCACGGGCCTGGAACGCGGCCTCGCCAAGGTGCGCGCCCGCATCGAATCGGGCGCCGGATCACAGGCGTTCGGGGTCGCCCGCTTCCTCGCGGCTCAGCACGTGAACTGCCCAGGCCCGTGCGGTCTGGAAGCCATCGGGGCAGAGATCGTGGCCGCCGCCGTCTCTGTCGGAGTCCCCGAGGCGTACGCGCGCCGCGCGGTCGCCAACGGCCTTGAGACGGCCTCGGAGCGAGCGGCATGAACAAAGCATCCCGCAATCCCGCGAACGGCCCGCAGGGCGCCGTACGGGCCGCGCCACGAGCGGCCGTGGGCGAACCGAAGGGCGTCGCCCGTAAGGGCGTCCTTTCTGCTGTTCGTTCTGACCCTCAGCCGGTCACCGTCACCGGCATTCAGCCGGGCCTGCAAGTCCGGTTCACCGAACCGCCCGTTGCCGACTGGCTCTGCTGCTGTGGGCACCACGAACGGGCCCGTGGGCACGCCGCTGTCATGAAGCTCACGGCCCGCATCCGCGTCGGCATCTGCCCGCACACCACCACCGCCGAAGGGAGGGCAGCCGCATGACTCCACAGCCTGTGGACAGCCCCGACCTGTGGGCCGGACTGTCCACCCTCGAAGCACCGCCCGCCGAGGGCGAGGCGGCGCCGGACGTGTGGGAAGACCTCATTCCCCTCACCGGCCGGCGCGAGCGTCCGCCGTTCCCGGTGCACGTCTTCCCCGCGTGGCTGCACGACTTCGTGGCGGCCGTCGCCGAGGAGACGCAGACCCCGGTGGACCTCGCCGGATCGATCGCCCTCGCCGTGCTCGCCACGGCCGCGGGCGGCCGGTCCGTCGTCCACGTGCGCGGCAACTGGCGTGAGCCCACCAACCTCTACACCGTGGTGGCGCTCCCGCCGGCCAACCGCAAGTCCGCCGTCTTCGCCCTGCTGACGGACCCGCTGTACGAGGCGGAAAAGCAGCTCAAGACCGCGATGAAGCCGGTCATTGTCGAGGCGGAGCTGACCGCCCGCCTTGCCAAGGAAGCGGCCGACAAGGCCGCCGCCAAGGCCGCGTCCGCCGACGCGGACAAGCGTGACGAGATGGTGGCCACCGCCGTCGGTCTCGCGCAGACCGCCGACACGCTCACCGTCCCGGCCGAACCCGTCCTGTTGGCGGACGACTCCACCCCGGAGGCGGTTACCTCGCTCATGGCTGAGCAAGGCGGTCGGCTGTCGGTGATGAGTGCTGAGGGCGGCATCTTCGACATCATCGCCGGCCGCTACTCCGGGGCCCCGAACATGGAAGTGTTCCTCAAGGGGCACGCCGGCGACCGGCTGAGGGTCAACCGGCAGACCCGCCGCGAGTACATCGACACCCCCGCCCTGACCATCGGCCTCGCCGTCCAGCCGGACGTGTTGCGGGACATCGGCAAGGTGAAGGGGTTCGACGGGCGCGGACTGCTGGCCCGCTTCCTGTACTCCCTGCCCGCGTCCACGGTCGGTGAACGGAAGGTCATGACCGACCCGGTCCCGGAGCAGACGGCCGCCACCTACAGCGCCAACGTCATCAACCTGACCCTGGCGTTCGCGGAGTGGACCGACCCGGCCGTCATCCAGCTCAGCCCTGAGGCAGACGCGGCGCTCATCGAGTACCAAGAGCACGTCGAACCGCAGCTCAAGGCGCGCGGCGGCAAGCTCGGTCACATCTCGAACTGGGCCGGAAAGCTCGCCGGAGCGACCGCCCGCATGGCCGCGCTGCTGCACCTCGCCGAGCACCTGGGCAACGGCTACGCGCACCCGGTGTCCGAGGCCACCATGCGCGCGGCCATCGAGCTGGGGGAGTACTACACCGCCCATGCCCTCGCCGTGTTCGACGTCATGGGCGCCGATCCGGTCTTGTCCCGCGCCCGCAGCGTCCTGGAAGCGCTCAGGGACAACGGATGGGACGACGTGAGCCGACGCGACCTCTTCGCGGTTCTGTCGCGCGCCGAAGTGCCCACCATCGCGGACCTGGAACCGGCCCTCGCCCTGCTGGAGGACCACGGGTACCTGCGGACCTATCAGCCGGAGCGCACAGGCAAGCGCGGCAGGCCGCCGGCGCCCCGATTGCAGGTGCATCCCGCACTGCGGAAGGGCGGCCGGTGAGCCGGTCTCGCCTGCTGACCCCCTCGCACAAACCGCAAAATCGCAAAAAACCCCGACGGGGCCGCTGACCAGCGGCGGGACCTCTCGGCAGTGCCCGGCGAGGTCCCGCCGCACTATTCCGCAATATTCCGCACAAACCAGGTCCGAGGACTCGCGCCCCGGTGCCCACAGGGCGCCACGGATTTTTGCGGAATATCGCGGATTTTTGCGAGCCCCACCCCCGTCGCCGACCACGAACCGCATCACTGCAGGTCACCGGCCTGGGCCGGGTTTTCTGCGGATATTGCGGTTTGTGCGGCGGCACCTCCCACGAACGCAGCACAAGAGGAGTGAGCCTTGAGCGAGCACAGCACCCTCGCCGTGCCCACCGACGACGACCCGACGCTGGTTCTCCTCACGGTCGAAGAGGCCGCCCGCCGACTCCGCATCGGGCGGACCACGTGCTACCAGCTCATCCGCTCCGGAGAGCTGGAGTCCATCCCCGTCGGCCGTCTCCGCCGCGTCCCCGCCGACGCGCCGGCCGCGTACGTCGCTCGCCGGCGCGCGGCACAGCGAGCCGCTTGATCACACCCGGGGCGGTGGCACTCCCGGACAAGGACAGCCCGCCGCCCCGGCTCCATCCCGACAGCACGAAACAGGAGCCCGCCTGTGGCAGAAGAGAAAAAGCGCACCCGCCGCGCCAACGGCGAATCGGCGATCTACTTCGGCAAGGACGGCCGTTGGCACGCCCGGGTCCCGATGGGCTACAAGGACGACGGGACACCGTACCGCCGTCACCTGACGCGACCCACGCGCAAGGACCTGGTCGAGGAAGTCAGGCGGCTGGAGAAGCAGCGCGACGAGGGTTCGGCGCGACAGCCCGGCAAGCCGTGGACGGTCGAGAAGTGGCTGTGGCACTGGGTCGAGAACATCGCCAAGCCGGTCGTGAGTGAGAACACGTACGCCGGCTACGAGGTGGCGGTGCGCGTCCACCTGGTCCCCGGCGTCGGCAAGCACCGCATCGACCGGTTGGAGCCCGAGCACCTGGAAAGCCTGTACCGCCGTATGCAGCGGAACGGGAGCAAGCCCGCCACGGCTCATCAGGCTCACCGCACCATCCGCACCGCCCTCGGTGAGGCGGTGCGGCGCGGCCACGCGGCCAAGAACGCCGCCGCGCTCGCCAAGCCGCCCCGGATCGAGGAGGAGGAAGCGGAGGTTGAGCCCTACTCCCTCGAAGAGGTTCAGCGTCTGCTGATCGAGGTCAACAAGCGTCGCAACAGCGCTCGCTGGATGCTGGCGCTCGCGCTCGGTCTGCGGCAGGGCGAGACGCTCGGACTCCGCTGGTCTGATGTCGACCTGGACAACGAGTACCTCAAGCTGCGCCGGAACCGGCTGCGTCCGAAGTACCGGCACGGGTGCCCGGAAGCCTCGCCCTGCGGTCGGGCAGCGGCCGGGTACTGCCCGAACCGCGTGCAGGTCCGGCGGGAGACCAAGAACACGAAGTCCCGGGCGGGCCGCCGTGCGGTGCCGCTCCCGGGCCCGCTGGTCGCGATGCTCCGGCAGCACGCCGAGGTGCAGGAGCGCGAGCGCAAGGCCGCCGGCAACCTGTGGGTCGAGTCGGACTACGTGTTCACCAAGCCGCTCGGGGGGCCGCTGAGCCCGAACACGGACTACCACGACTGGAAGCGGCTGCTCGAAGACGCGGGCGTGCGGGACGCCCGCCTTCACGATGCTCGGCACACCGCCGCCACCGTGCTCATGCTGCTCGGGGTCCCGGACCGCGTGATTGATCAGATCATGGGGTGGGAGCCGGGTACCTCCGCGCGGATGCGGGCCCGGTACCTGCATGTGCCGGACGCCATGCTCAAGGACGTGGCCCGGAAGATCGCCGATGCCATCTGGGGACGCCCCGAGACGCCTCCTGTGGACAAAAACCAGGACAACGCGGCCTGACGGACAACAACGAGGGTCCCCACCGGTCACCGGTGGGGACCCTCGTCTCGCCTGTTCAGGCGGACTGCGGAGGATACGAGATTCGAACTCGTGAGGGGTTGCCCCCAACACGCTTTCCAAGCGTGCGCCCTAGGCCGCTAGGCGAATCCTCCGAGAGATACTGTACCCGACTCTGTGAGGTGCGATGACACGGCGAGTGTCTGTGCCAGGGGATCTGTGGGTCAAGTCACACCAGGCACAAAGCGTCTCGCCTATCTCGCAGGTCAGAGCCCTGATCACGGCCACTCTCCGTGTCGCGCACATGCGATCCGGGGGCCAGAGCACGAGAGGCTGGCCTGGTCGGTAGGAGGTTGTCAGGAGGTTGTCAGCACCTCTCACGCCTCACGTTCCACACCACCCGTGTCGTCTCCCTCAGACACCCCGCAGACACGAGCCGCCTACCGTCGCTCACGCATCCGCTTGTTGCGCTCCCTGATCTCCTCCGGCGTCATCTCAGCCAGCTCCACCTCATGCGCATCCGCGATCCCAGCGAACCCCTTCACCCCACAGGCAGGCGTCAGGTTCCCCGTCTCCGCGTCCAGCACGAACGCTCGGTACTCCTCTCCCACTTCATACATGCCCCACGCGATCACCGGCAGATACTCCGTGGTTTCCGCCTCACCCGAGACCCGAGCGAACCACTTCCCGTGCCCTGCACTGATCAGCGTCATATCTCCCACACCAGCCCTTCAATCTCGTGCATTCCCGCGCATTCCATACACCCCTACGGTGCGTTTGCGCTCTAATCTCTCCCGCTCATTCTCTCGGTGAATGTGCGGCTTAATTCTCCCGCCCAATCCAACACGCCCAGCCACTCAATCAGTCTTCAAATAGCCCATGACGCTCTGCTCTAGCTCGACCACGTCACGCTCACGATTCGCGCCCCACCCGAATCGTGAATCGTGAACGCTTCACGATTCGTTTCGCAGAATCACAGTTCGAAAGAGACCACCAACACCCGTAGTGTCAATCGCGAATAGGAGATGTTGCGCAGCGAATCGTGAACATTCACGATTCACGATTCGCTGCAACCGATCTTCCTCGCGCTCTTACCCCGCGCGCTCGTACATCGCGTTCCCCTTCCTGTTCGTGCCCGCCTCGCGTACCAACCCCTTCGCGCTCATCTCAGCCACGACATCCGCCACTTCCTCGCGGTCACGAGGCGGCACCTTCTTCTGTAGGTCGGATACGGTCATCGGCTTGTCTGCCGCCCGCAGCACCTCGTCCAGACGACGCCACACCCGCCGCGTCGTCTCCGTCTCCACGTGCTCCCGCTTGGCCACCTCACGGATAGCGTCGTCCCGCCCGCGCTCCCGCGAGATGTCCGAGCGTGCCCGCGTGATCTCGTGGCGGATGAAGTCCCGCGTCCGGTCGGACACGCTCATGACGACATCGGCCAGGGCCCAGTCCTCTTCGCTCACGCCCTTACGCCCGTCCATGAACGCGAGGGCGGCGGCGACCTTGAGACGCACCAGGTTGCGGTGAGAGTCCAGCGGGTCAGGCGTGACCGTCCGCTTGATCTTGGCGTGCTGGTGCTGGCGGATCTCGCGTCGTGCCGACTCGCACACGTCAACGGTGACCATGCCCCTCGGCGCGTTCAGCTCATGGAAGAAGTCGGGCAGCTTCAACGGCACTGCCTCCGCATCACGCAGGTCTTCCAGCTCAGGGATGGTCGGATCGTTCGCGGGCATCCAGAGGAAGCGCTGAGGCAGGCCGCCGCCCGACTCGTCCAGCAGCGCCTCAGCGCGCGTCGGCTGCACGCCACAGACCAGCGTCATGCGGTACGTGTGCTTCTCGATGGTCAGCCGCTTGGCCTCGGTGACGTACATGAAGCCCAGCCGCTCGCCCGACCATGCCTTGCGGAGTTCGGCTGACAGGGTGGACGAGCTACGGCCCTTGATGGCGGTGAGGGTGTCGATTTCTGGGGCGGTGAACAGGACGGAGTGGGTGTGCATCTCCATTACCGTCTCGCCCTTGCCGACAATGCCCTCTTCGACTTCTTCCATCGTGGCCTTCCGGCGGGACATGTAGGCGTGGGCGATGCCCTCGCCAGAGCCGATGTTCACGCTGAGCACCTGGCCAGCCTCGAAGCACTCTTCCGCCGCGCTCTCCGATGCGCCCTTGCCGACGCCCGAGCTGTCCACGATGCCCACATAGAAGTTCAGGCCCGTACGGCCGCCGACGAGGGGCGGCAACAGAACCTCAGTGGGGATCTGGTTCATCACCCGAGCTACCGAGATGCCGAACACGGCCCAGGACGAAACCAGACGCGAGTGTGCGAAGTCGCGGATGTGGGTGAGCACGGGCCGCGCCTCCCAGAACGCGGCTTCGGCCGTGTCGTCCCGTCCATCGTTGCTCCCATCCGCGGGGGCAGAAACGGCCGGCTGAGCCTCGGGCTTCTGCGTGCTCTCCCACTCGTCCCTTGCTCGGGTGTAGGCGTCGCTGGTGAGGAACCGCGCAACGTCCTTGACCGTAACCCGCTCTGCTAGGTACTTGGACTGCTGGGCGGCCCACAGGATGTGTTCGCCCTCCAACACACCCACCTTGGCCAGTTCGCAGTACAGGCCCCATAGCCGGTCGCTGCGGTCGATGGTCTCGCCACGCTGCTCCACGGCTTCCCGGATCTGCCCGTCAACCTCTCGCCGCACCTTCCGAGCACGCGCCCAGACAAGAGAGTTCTTCGGGGGCTCTACGGGCTCGATAGACGCGCGCTGAGTACGCGACTGAGCAGACGTACTCTCAGCGTCCGTACCGAGCGCTGAGGCGACGTCAGGGAGCTTTGCGCGCGTTGCTGTCGAGTAGCGAAGCACGCGCACACGAACCGGGTTGTCCGCGTCCTTCCTATGCAGGGTGCCAGGTAGGCGGAGGAACGTGGTCACGTCGAACTTGTCGCCGTTCAGTCTGTCCCGGAGAGCGCGGTTCAGATCCTCGATCACGTCGGGCTGGTGTGTTGCAGCCAGCGGCACATAGACGTGCGTCTTGGCCCCGCCGTCGTCCGCAACGCCTCCCGATTCCACGATGGTCGCGTTCACGGAGTCGAGGAATGCCAGCTCCTCACTCGTCAGGCCGTGGCTATCCACCTCGGTCCAGATCACGTTGACCGGCTCCGCGTCATCCTTGGTCGTCTTGAGCCCGTCCTGAGATAGGGGGGCGACGCGGAAGAACACCTCATGACCCGGCTTCTCAGCTATGGCGAGGAGTTCACGCACGAGGGCGGTCGTGGGCCGGGCGCGACGATAGAACTCGGGCTGGATCTTGACCTTGCCCTTAGCGTCGTGCACCCGCTTGCGGCTGATGATGAACGTAAGGACGGGGAGGTGACGTCCATAAACGGAGTGGAGGAATTCGAATACCTCGATAGCGGGGTCTCCGAAATCGAGAGTCAGGCGGGTTTTGGATGCCGCAGTTGTCACGTTAGTCTGCTCTCTGTGAGTTGAGCGGTTGTTCTGTTCGTGGCACTACCTGAGAGCCCCTGTTGCCAGGCAGGGGCTTTCTCATGGAAGGACCATCCTCACGATGCGGTGATCGTGGGCGCATGAGTGGCTACATCCCCCGCGATCGATGAAAGCTATTCCGCGTCGTGCGTCCTCTTCGGTGGCCCACTGCATGACGGTGGGGCCTTCCCAGAAGCAGTACGAGACGGTGGCGAACTGTCCGGGCGTGTACCCGGCGATCCAGATGGCGTCAGGCCATATGCACTTGGCGAGGGCTGAGAAGGTCCTGTGGTTCCGCTCGCAGTTGTGCCGGGTGTAGGTGACGACAGGGCGCGGCGGTAGCGGCGGTAGTTCTGTGGTGGTCATTACTCCTCCTCATGTAGGAACTGGAAGATGACCGAGTCACCTTCAACGCGAGCCTTGGCCTTCATGTCGTGATAGCGGGCATGGAAGCGAATGGACTTGGCCATCTCGACGGGCTCTTTCTGGAAGTCCATACCGCGATGAATGGTGTGAACCTCTCCATCCATCCACTCTTCCCAAGGGCGGATTCGTGCGGGCATTGTTTTCCCTTCCTGCATTTCCGGCTTGACGTGATCAAGTCTGCTCTTGCGGGTGTTTTGTCGGCAAGCTGCCATGTGCTGCTGAGCACCGGGACGGCCGGAATGCTTTACGAACTCTTTACCAATTAGTGCCGCGCATAGAGAAAGCCCGCACCGGTGATTTGGTACGGGCTTCTCATGAATCGACGCACACGCGCGACGCTCTATGTACTGCATACCGCTGCGTTAGGCGCTCAGAAAGGCACGTTAGGAGCGCCAGTAGTGCACGCGCGATGAACTCGACCGGCGAGACGCGAAAGAGTGCCAGATGCGCGCATAGCATTCCTCCCGTTGTGTCGAGCGCTTCTCGGCTGGGTGTGGAACGTGCCACGAGCGAGCGACGAGGGGCAAGCGTGAGCGGTTACGGAGCGTGGTCGCGTGATGTGTAACGGGGGTGATGATGATCAAGGGAGGGCCAGGTGAGAGACGTGGCGTGATCTGTGCCACACCGGCCCGATCGGGTGACGGTGGAGCCACCAGAAAGCCCCGGGGCCTCACTACACCCGGGGCTTCCTGTTTGCATCCACGTCGGAGAGTGAGGAAAACGACGAGAACACGCACGTCAACGATAAACCCTCAATTCCCTACGCTCCAAAGGCAGTCACACGGGATTACCACGAGGACGGTTCGATATCCGCCAGCTCAATACAGCGGATCGCGTTCCGCTGCCACGGCTTCATAGCGGCCCACGCCTCGTCAGTAAAGCCGAACCGGTTCACGGGCGCATCTAGGGTCCGTCTTCAAACGGATCTTGCCCAGAGTAGGAATGACGCGAGCGAGACCGCTGCTTCGTAGGAGGTGGCG
>NZ_BAAAGU010000094.1:0-15484 GCF_039524635.1 Streptomyces thermocarboxydovorans
CACCTCCTTGGCCCACAGAACGACATGGCTACGATCCGACTTGGTGGGGGGCGGGGCGCGGCGGTGGGGCGGGGCCCCGCGGTGCGGCGGCGCGGCGACGGGAGCGGCTGGGCGGTGCGGTGACGAGGAGCGGCTGGGCGGTGCGGCGGGGGTGGCCCCGCACCCCCGATGGCGGTCCGCTGTCAGTGGTCCGTGGCAGGATCGGGGGCGTGGCAGAGACAGCATCGAAGAAGACCGAGAACACCACCGACGGCGGCCGCCCGCGCCTGATGCTCATGGACGGGCACTCGCTGGCCTACCGCGCGTTCTTCGCGCTGCCCGCCGAGAACTTCACCACCGCGACGGGCCAGCCGACGAACGCGATCTACGGCTTCGCGTCGATGCTGGCCAACACGCTGCGCGACGAGGCGCCCACGCACTTCGCGGTGGCCTTCGACGTGTCCCGCAAGACCTGGCGGGCCGAGGAGTTCACCGAGTACAAGGCGAACCGCTCCAAGACCCCCGACGAGTTCCGCGGACAGGTCGAGCTGATCGGCGAGCTGCTGGACGCGATGCACGCCGAGCGCTTCGCCGTCGAGGGGTACGAGGCGGACGACATCATCGCCACCCTCGCCACCCAGGCCGAGGCCGAGGGCTTCGAGGTGCTGATCGTCACCGGCGACCGCGACTCCTTCCAGCTGGTCTCCGACCACGTCACCGTGCTCTACCCGACGAAGGGCGTCTCCGAGCTGACCCGGTTCACCCCGGAGAAGGTCTTCGAGAAGTACGGCCTGACCCCCGCCCAGTACCCGGACTTCGCGGCGCTGCGCGGCGACCCCTCCGACAACCTGCCCGGCATCCCCGGCGTCGGCGAGAAGACCGCCGCGAAGTGGATCAATCAGTTCGGTTCCTTCGCGGAGCTGGTCGAGCGCGTCGACGAGGTCAAGGGCAAGGCCGGACAGAACCTGCGCGACCACCTGGAGGCGGTCAAGCTCAACCGCCGGCTCACCGAGCTGGACCGCCGGGTGCCGCTGTCCAAGACCGTCGCCGACCTGGAGCGCACCGCCTACGACCGCAAGGCCGTGGCGATGATCCTGGACACGCTGGAGATCAGGAACCCCTCGCTGCGCGAGCGGCTGTTCGCCGTCGACCCCGGCGCCGCGGAGGCCGAGGTCACCCCGGTTGTCGTGGAGGGCGTGGAGCTGGAGGCCACCGTGCTGGGCACCGGCGAGCTGGCCGGCTGGCTCCGCGAGCACGGCACCGGCCCGCTCGGGGTCGCCACCGTCGGCACCTGGGCGCTGGGCACCGGCTCGGTGGCCGAGATCGCGCTGGCCACCGCCGAGGGACCGGCCGCCTGGTTCGACCCGGCCGAGCTGGACGAGGCCGACGAGCGGGCCTTCGCCGCCTGGCTCGCCGACCCGGACGCGCCCAAGGTGTTCCACGACGTCAAGGGCGCCATGCGGGTCTTCGCCGAGCACGGCTGGCGCATCGAGGGCGTGCGCATGGACACCGCGCTCGCCGCCTACCTGGTCAAGCCGGGCCGCCGCTCCTTCGACCTGGACGCGCTGTCCCTGGAGTATCTGCACCGCGAGCTGGCGCCCCCGGCGGCGGCCGACGGCCAGCTGGCGTTCGGCGCCGACGACGGGGCCGAGGCGGAGGCGCTGATGCTGCAGGCCCGCACCATCCTCGACCTGGGCGAGGCCTTCGAGGGCCGCCTGGAGCAGGTGGGCGCGGCCGATCTGCTGCGGGACGTGGAGCTGCCGACGTCGGAGCTGCTGGCCCGGATGGAGCGGCACGGCATCGCGGCGGACCGGGAGCATCTGCAGGCCATGGAGCAGATGTTCGCCGGTGCCGTGCAGCAGGCCGTGAAGGAGGCGCACGCTGCGGCGGGCCACGAGTTCAACCTGGGCTCGCCCAAGCAGCTCCAGGAGGTCCTCTTCGGCGAGCTGGGCCTGCCGAAGACCAAGAAGACCAAGACCGGTTACACCACGGACGCGGACGCGCTGGCCTGGCTGGCGAGCCAGACCGACAACGAGCTGCCGGTGATCATGCTCCGGCACCGGGAGCAGGCCAAGCTCCGGGCCACCGTCGAGGGCCTGATCAAGACGATCGCCGCGGACGGCCGGATCCACACCACCTTCAACCAGACGGTCGCCGCCACCGGCCGCCTCTCCTCGACCGACCCCAACCTGCAGAACATCCCCGTCCGCACCGACGAGGGCCGCGCCATCCGCCGCGGCTTCGTGGTCGGCGAGGGCTACGAGTCCCTGCTGACCGCCGACTACAGCCAGATCGAGCTGCGTGTGATGGCCCACCTCTCCGAGGACGCGGGCCTGATCGAGGCGTTCACCTCCGGCGAGGACCTGCACACCACGGCCGCCGCGCAGGTGTTCTCCGTCGAACCGTCCGCCGTGGACGCGGAGATGCGCCGCAAGATCAAGGCGATGTCGTACGGCCTGGCCTACGGTCTGTCGGCGTTCGGCCTCTCCCAGCAGCTCAACATCGAGGCGGCGGAGGCCCGCGCCCTGATGGACGCCTACTTCGAGCGCTTCGGCGGCGTGCGGGACTATCTGCAGCGGGTCGTCGCCGAGGCCCGGGCCACCGGCTACACGGCGACGCTGTTCGGCCGCCGCCGCTATCTGCCCGACCTCAACAGCGACAACCGCCAGCGCCGCGAGGCGGCGGAGCGGATGGCGCTCAACGCACCGATCCAGGGCACGGCGGCGGACATCGTCAAGATCGCCATGCTCAGGGTGGACCGCGCCCTGCGTGAGGCGGGCCTGAAGTCCCGCATGCTCCTCCAGGTCCACGACGAGATCGTCCTGGAGATCGCCCCCGGCGAACGCCCCACCGTCGAGACCCTGGTCCGCGAGCAGATGGCCAACGCGGTCCAGCTCCGCGTCCCCCTCGGCGTCTCGATCGGCTGGGGCCCCGACTGGGAGTCCGCGGCCCACTGATCCCCTGCCGGGGGAGCGGGCAGACCCACGGCGTACCCGGGCCGGGGCGGACGAGAAGTTCCGCCCCGCCCGGACACTGCCTGGCAAACCTGGTGAAAGCGGTCACGGCGAACCCGGTGAAAGCGGTCGCGCCGAGGGGTACCGCGGGCCTCACCCGGCTGGCCCCCGTAAAAACGCCCCCGCCTTCGCTCGCGGCCAGGATGCGGGGCATGGGTATACGCATGCTTCACCGCAGAGCGGCACCCCCGCGGAGTGGAGCCGACGGGCCGCGGTCCGAGGCGTCCTGTTCCGTTCCGGTCTTCGCGGCCGCCGCAAGCACCGCCCGGATCCCCACCCCCTTCACCACCGCGCTGCGCAGTGCCGTCACCGGCAGGCAGTGGCCGGCCGGCCGGACCGACGGCGCCCGGCCCGGCATTCCCGCCATCCCCTGGCGGTTGTGGGCCGAGCTGGCCCGCAGCTATCTCAGTCTCGCGCTCACGCTGCTGCCCCGCCCGCGCCCCGTGCGTACCGTCACCGTGTTCGTGGCGGCCGGGGAGACCCTCAGCGTGCGGCCGTACGGCTCGGCCGCCGCGTACCCTCGTCTGCCGGGCGGCTCTTCGTGGCCGGGGCGGCCGGACGCCGCATCCTGACGGCCACCGCGTACAGCGGCAGCGCCGGCACCAGACCGGCGCCCGCCCCGAAGCACACCGTCGGGATCAGCTCCCAGGGCTCGGCCGTCGACCCCCAGTGGGCCCACCATCGCGAGGCCCGCTGCACCGCCCCCGCCAGCGCGCAGACCGAGAGCAGCACCAGCGCCGCCCAGCGGTCCGCGACGGACAGCAGCGGGACACCCGAGGGGCTTCGTGCATCGGTCCGCCGCAGGGCGCGGGCCACGAACAGCGCGATCACCAGCGCCGCCACCGCCGAGCCCCCGTACTGCAGGTACCAGTACAGCGGTGAGCCCGCGATCTCCCGGCCCAGGACCGGGAAGACCCGCATCCCCCACCGGTCGAGATGGGTGAACGCGTCCCACACCACATGCGTCAGCGCCCCCAGCACGGCCGATGCGTACCACCGCGCCACCAGCGACGGCCGCACCCGCTCCCGCGGCACCCCGCAGCGCAGCAGTGCCGCCGTACGGGCCTGCCGGCCCGCCGGCAGCAGGGCCACCAGGGGTTCGCGGATCAGCAGCCACAGCCCCACCAGCGCCCAGGCGATGACCACATCGACGGTGAACACGCCCCAGAACGCGTGCGTGACGTCCCCGAACTCCATCGCCCCGGAGAGGAAACTCGCCGCGTAGTAGGTCATGTCGGGAGCGAAGCTCCCGGCCACCAGCACGGCCGGCACCAGGGAGCCCCGTCCGCTGCCGTCGCCGCGGACGGCGGGCAGCACCGCCGCCGCATGGCTGAGTGTGAAGGGCAATTCGGCCTCCCCGCTGTGGAAAGCACCCAGTATGCGCGACGCCACGGCGCAGGTTCGCTCAACTCCGAGCATGACCAACCGGTGAATAGCGGTCAGGAACCGGTGTTCGCGCAAAGGAAGTTGTCGTAGGGTCGCGAGGGTCTCCGCCATGAAGGGGCAACCGGCGGGGCGGGTCGATCGTCAGAACAGGGCGAACACAACAGACGTTGACGGACGCTCCGGCGTCCACGGGAGGGGTTCACTCTATGGCGGCGCATTTCGGCAGGAGGCTGCGCAGGGGAGCGGCAACCACCGCGGTGGCCGCGGCGGCAGTGGCGGCCCTGTCCGCGTCCCAGGCTCCGGGCGTGACCGTCGACGAGCACGGCAGACAGACCAGCGCGGACGCCACCCCCTCACCCGACGCGGCGGCCGACAGCGCCACCGGCAACTCGCCGTACTACACCGACCTGCCGCCGCTCAACAGCCCGAGCCCCTCGCCGTCCGCGAGCGCCGGCCCGGGCAGCCCGCCCGGCGCCGCCGAGGCCGGCATACCGGCGACCGTTCTCGACGCCTACAAGAAGGCCGAGGCGGTCCTGCGGGAGAAGAAGCCCGCCTGCAACCTGCCCTGGCAACTCCTCGCCGCCATCGGCCGCGTGGAGTCCGGCCAGGCCCGCGGCGGACGCGTCGACGCCGACGGCACCACGCTGAGCCCGATCATCGGCCCCCAGCTCGACGGCAACGGCTTCGCGCTCATCAGGGACACCGACAACGGCGTCTACGACGGCAACAGCCGCTACGACAACGCCGTCGGACCCATGCAGTTCATCCCCTCCACCTGGGCCTGGGCGGGCCGCGACGGCAACGGCGACGGCCGCAAGGACCCGAACAACGTCTACGACGCCGCGCTCGCCGCCGGCCACTACCTGTGCCGCAACGGCTGGGACCTGTCCGACCAGGGCGACCTCGAGCGGGCCATCCTCAGCTACAACAACTCCAGGGACTACCTCAACACCGTCCTGAGGTGGCTGGAGTACTACCGCAAGGGCACCCACGAGATCCCCGACGGCACCGGCCCGCTCCCCTGGGACCGCAGCGACGGCGGCACGGCACGCCCCGGTACGACCCCGAGCCCGTCCACGCCCGGCACCAAGCCCGGCGGCAAGAAGCCCAAGCCCGGCAAGTCCTCCGGCAGCACCCCCGGCACCAGGCCGCCCACCTCGCCCGGCGGCACCCCGAGCAAGCCGCCCACCTCGCCGTCGACCCCGCCGGAGACCCCCCAGACCCCCACCGACACGGTGGACCACCTGGAGAACGCGGGCACCGGAAAGCTCACCGCGATGGCCGGCCGCACCTTCAGCGAGCGGATCAGCGCCCGCGCGGAGACCGAGGCCGGCAAGTCCGTGGCCAAGGTGCGCATCCGCTTCACCGTGCTC
This sequence comes from Streptomyces thermocarboxydovorans, assembly GCF_039524635.1. Lineage (NCBI taxonomy): Bacteria > Bacillati > Actinomycetota > Actinomycetes > Kitasatosporales > Streptomycetaceae > Streptomyces > Streptomyces thermocarboxydovorans. Next base: position 5,753 of record NZ_BAAAGU010000094.1, read on the forward strand.
GGCGACACCGACACCACCTTCGCCGGCGGGGAGAGCGTGGCCACCGTGGCCACCAACAGCTCCGGCGTCGCGGTCGCGCCCGCCCTGAAGGCGGGCGAGAAGACGGGCACCGTCACCGTCCGCGCCACCGTCGTCGGGCGCCCGGTGCCCGGCCTCGACTTCAAGGCCACCGTCACCGAACGCGCCGCCGACAAGCTGGAGCGCACCGACGACACCGAGCTGACCTGCGTCCCGGGCGGCGAGTTCGCCGACCCCGTCGTCGTGAAGGCCACCTACCAGGGGGCCGCCGCCGGCAAGGTCGCGGCCACCGCCGCCGTCCTCACCTCCGGCGACGACCCGGCGCCCGCCGAGAAGGGCCCGTACTTCAAGGACGCCGACGGCAAGGCCGTACGCACCCTCGACGGCCTGAAGACCGACGCGGACGGCCTGCTGAAGCTGCCTCAGCTGTACGCGGACGACACCACCGGCACCTTCCTGCTCCGCATCACCACCGCAGGCGGCGCCACCCTCACCGTCGAACTGACCGTGGCGGCGGCCGAGTCGTCCTCCCCGAGCGCCTCGCCCAGCGCCTGAGCTCACGCCGCACACCGCACACCGCACGCCTGATCCGAGGGCGCGCCCCGTACCACAGGGGGCGCGCCCTCGGCCGTGCGCGACCTGTTCTCATCTCACGCCCCCGTTGCTACGGTGCCCGGACCATCCCGCCTGACGGGCCGTCAGTTCGCATTGCCCGCGGAGACTGCCCGCGGGGGAGGAGGCACCCATGCGCGCCCTCGTCGCCGCCGCCCTGGGTCTCGCCGCCGCGTTCGCCCTCGTGCTGACGCTGACCGCGCTGGGCTCCCCGACCGGGGAGACCTCCCCGAAGCCGCTGCTGACGACGGTGCCCGCACACCCCTGACCCGCACACCCCTGACCCGCACATCCCTGACCCGCACACCCATGACCCGCACACCCATGACCCGCAGTGCCGATCCGCACTCCTGACCCGCCCGCCCGCAAGGGAGGCCGCCATGCGCCGCAAGGCCGCATGGTCCTGCTCGCCGCCGCCGTGTTCTGCGCGGCCCTGTCCCCCCTGCTGCGCTGGTACGCCTTCCCGCGCCTGGCCAAGGTCCCGCCGGACCAGTACCAGACCATGGTCCTGGAGGCGAAGGACGCCACCCTCCTCGACTACTCCACCCTGCGCGCGAGGAAGGTCCCCTCCATCACCATCGTGCAGACCCTCAAGGGCAACGTGGCCGCCTCCGAAGGCATCGAACGGACCGCCGGCCGTGACGTGGTCGTCTGGGACGGCCTCACCCATGTCGTCGGACCCGAGGGCGAGATGGTGTCGAGGATCCCCGAGCGCTACATCTTCGACGCCCACACCCAGGAACCGGTCAACGCCGCCGGCGAGATGGTCGACGGCGATCCCGTGCGCCGCCGGGGCATCGAGTTCAAGTGGCCCTTCCTGACCGAGCGCCGGGACTACCAGTACTTCGACGCCCAGGCCCGCGTGACGGCCCCATCCACTACAAAGGCACCCGCGACTTCCGCGGCCTGGAGGTCTACTACTTCGAGCAGACCATCCCCTGGACCCGGGTGCCGTACCCCAAGACCCTGCCCGTCAAGGGCATGACCCCGAAGGCGCTCGAGGAGACCGGCACCACCCGCTGGTACACCACCGTCCGCCGCTTCTGGGTCGAACCGCTCACCGGCGCCCCCGTCTACGGCGAGGAGATCCACCGGGAGGAACTGCGCGGCGGCGCCCTGCTCGGCGACCGCGACAAGGTCACGGCCTTCGCCGGCCATGTGAAGATGCGCGAGGACTACATCCGCCACACCGTCGACCTGGTCTCCTCCCACCGCACCCTGGTCCTGCTGCTGACCTCCTACCTGCCCTGGGGCCTGCTCGCCCTGGCCGCCGCGCTGCTGGCCCTCTCCCTATATCTGGAGGCCCGCGCCCGCCGCAGGCCGGACGGCGGCACCCCGGACCGGGCGTCGGCGCCGCAGCAGATCAGCGCCTGAGCCGCGCGTTGGTGTGCCGGGTCGGCTCGGCGGTGGCCGGGTCCTCGGGCCACGGATGCTTCGGATAGCGGCCGCGCAGCTCGGCCCGCACGCCCTTGTACCCGTCCCGCCAGAACGAGGCCAGATCGGCGGTCACCGCGGCCGGCCGCCCCGCCGGGGACAGCAGATGCACCAGCAGCGGCACACCGGCCACCCGCGGCGACTCGTGCAGCCCGAACATCTCCTGGAGCTTCACCGCCAGCACCGGCTGCTGCGGATCCGAGTAGTCGATCCGCACCGACGAGCCGCTGGGCACGGTGATCCGCTCTGGCGCCAGCTCGTCCAGCCGGGCCGCCTCGCCGGTCGCCCACGGCAGCAGCCGCGCCAGCGCCTGCCCGGCGTCGATCCGCTCCAGATCGGCCCGCCGCCGCGCCCGGCTCAGCTCCGGCTCCAGCCACTCGGCCACGCGGGCGTGCAGCGCCTCGTCGGAGACGTCGGGCCAGGGCGCACCCACCCGGCGGTGCAGGAACGCCAGCCGCTGCCGCAGCGCCTCCGCCTCGCGCGACCACCGCAGCAGGCCGAACCCCTCCCGGCGCAGCCCGTCCAGCAGCGCCTCGCGCACCAGCGCCGGGCCGGCGTCGTCGTACGGCCGCACGGCCAGCTCGATCGCCCCGAGCCGCTCGACGCGCCGCGCCACCACGTCCCCGTCGGCCCAGCGCACCTCCTCGCCCTCCTCGAGCAGGGCCCCGGCGGCCCACCGGGCCACGTCCTCGTCGATCACCGCACCGAGCCGCACCCGCGCATGCCGGCTCCCCACGGGCCGGTCCGCCGCGGCCACCACGATCCAGGGCGCCCCGCGCAACGCCGACCCGTCCCCCACCTCCGCCCGCGTCCCGGACGCCATCAGGTACGACCCGCCGTCCCACCTGGCCACGCGCTCGGGAAAGGCCAGCGCGGCCACGACCCCGGCCACCCGGTCATCGCCGTCGCCGGCCCGAACGCCGCCTTCCGGCCCGGATGCGCCGGCGTCCGCGCCGGACACCTCCTCGGCCGCGAGGGCCCGCAGCCGCCGGACCTCCGAACGCCACCGCGAGCCGTAGGCGTCAGCACCGCGCCGAGCCGCCCGCAGCGCCCCCGCGAGATCGTCCCCGTACTCCCGCGGTGCCTCCTCCGACAGCAGGGCCACCACCTCGGCCCCGGCACCCCCGGTGTCCATCAGGGCCCGCCCCAGCCGGGGATGGACTCCCAGCCGCACCAGCGACCGCCCGCGCTCCGTGGCCCGCCCGGCCGCATCCACGGCCCCGACCGCCACGAGAGCCTCCCGGGCCGCCGCCATCACCCCCGCCGGCGGCGCGTCCAGCAGCGCGAGCCCGGACGCGTCCGGGTCACCCCAGCACGCCGCCTGCAGCGCGAACCCCGTCAGATCGGCCACCTTGATCTCCGGCGAGGGGAGGCGCGGCAGCCGCCCGTCCTCCGCCTCCGCCCAGCACCGGTACACCGCCCCCGGCGCCTCGCGCCCGGCCCGCCCGGCCCGCTGCCGGGCCGCCGCCTGCGAGGCCCGTACCGTCGTCAGCGCGCTCAGCCCCCGGGCGTGGTCCACCCGCGGCTCCCGTGCCAGCCCCGAGTCCACCACCACCCGCACCCCGGGCACGGTCAGGGAGGACTCGGCGACCGAGGTGGCCAGCACCACGCGCCGCCGTTCACCGGGCGACAGCACCGCGTCCTGCACGGCGGCCGGCGCCCTGCCGTGCACCTGCAGCACCTCCGCCTCGCCGAGGCCGTCCAGCAGACCGGCCACCCGCGCGATCTCGCCCACACCCGGCAGGAACACCAGCACGTCCCCGTCCCGCTCGGCCAGCGCCCGCCGCACCACCGAGGCCACATGGGCCAGCAGCGCCGGATCCACCCGCATCCCGTGCGGCGGCCGCACCGCACGCGCCGGCGGCGCCCACACCACCTCCACCGGATGCGCGGCGCCGTGCGCCTCGACCACCGGCGCGTCGCCCAGCAGCCGCGCCCAGCCGTCCGCGTCCGTGGTCGCCGACGCGGCCACCAGCCGCAGGTCGGGGCGGAGCGTCTCGCGCACGTCCCACAGGAACGCCGCCGTGGTGTCCGCGTCCAGATGCCGCTCATGGCACTCGTCGAGCACCACCACGTCCACCCCGGACAGCTCCTGGTCGCGCTGTACCCGCTGCAGCAGCACACCGGTCGTGACGACCTCCACCCGCGTGTGCCGCCCGGCGACCCGCTCCCCGCGCACCGTGAAACCGACCGAGCCGCCCGGCTTCTCGCCCAGCAGCCACGCCATCCGCCGGGCCGCCGCGCGGGCCGCGATCCGCCGCGGCTCGGCCACCACCACCCGCCGCTCGGGCCTCTCGCCGAGCAGCCCGGCCAGCGCCAGCGGCACCAGCGTCGTCTTGCCGGTGCCGGGCGGCGCGACCAGCACGGCCGTGCCACGCTCGTCCAGGGCGCGGGTCAGGCCGGGCAGCGCCTCGCGTACGGGCAGGGACTCCAGGGCGTCGTAACGGATCACACCCTCAGTCTCGTACGCACACGAAGATCGCCGTGCCCGGGATCAGGCTCCCGCGCAGCGGGGACCAGCCGCCCCACTCACTCGTGTTCCAGGACGGCCATTCCGGTTCCACCAGATCCACCAGCCGGAAACCCGAGGCCACCACGTCGCGCACCCGGTCACCGAGCGTCCGGTGATGCTCCACATAGACGGCGCGCCCCTGCTCGTCCTGTTCCACATAAGGGGTGCGGTCGAAGTAGGAGGCGGAGACGCTGAGCCCCTCCGGGCCCGGCTCGTCGGGGAACGCCCACCGGATCGGATGGGTCACCGAGAACACCAGCCGCCCCCCGGGCCGCAGCACCCGGTGCACCTCGCGCAGCACCAGCCGCGGATCGGCGACGAAGGGGAGCGCCCCGTACGCCGAGCAGGCCAGGTCGAAGGAGGCGTCCGCGAAGGGCAGCGCCACCGCGTCGGCGCACACCAGGGGGAAGGAGGCGCCGATCCGCAGCGCGTGCTGGAGCTGGCGGTGCGAGATGTCCAGGGCGACCGGCCGCGCCCCCTGCCCGGCCAGCCAGCGCGAGCACTGGGCCGCACCGGCGCCGAGCTCCAGGACGTCCTTGCCCCTCAGCTCCTCCGCGGGGCCGAGCAGCTCCGCCTCCACCTCGTCCAGCCCCTCCGGGCCCCAGACGAAACGGTCGACGCCGAGGAAGGTGCCGTGCTCCTGCTGATACTCGTCGGCGTTGCGGTCCCACCAGCCCCGGTTGGCGCGGGAGCTCTCCGTGACCCCGGCCTCCCGCCGGGTCGCCTCCGGCTCGGCCTCGCCGGCCTCTTGGACCCCGAGTGCGTCGGACTCTTGGATGATCGGCTCCCTCGTCGTACTCTTCCGTCCAACCCGCACCCGCGGCGTGTCGCGAGGGGCCAGGATGCAGCCCCCGTGTGGCCTCGGGTGACGAGAATTGTGCCGGTTATGCGGCGATGCTCCCCGGGTGGGCGGCTTCGCGCATTGACCATGTCCGGCGGCCCCCGTATGCTACAAGTTGCGCTGCGGGCCTGCGCACCTCAGACAGAGCAGGCTGCGCTCGCATCTGTTGTATGTCCCCTCGGTTGTCGAGGCGCCATCACCAGTCTCTGGTGGGGCGCTTCCTTGGCTGTCCGGCTTCTGCAGAGCGAAAAGGGCTCCGGCGTAGCAGTACCTACGACTTCAATGTCCGTACCGGAGCCCTTTCCCACATGACGAGCAGCACCGAGACCACCGCCACCACTCCGCAGGTAGCGGTCAACGACATCGGTAACGAGGAAGCCTTCCTCGCAGCGATCGACGAGACGATCAAGTACTTCAACGACGGCGACATCGTCGACGGCGTCATCGTGAAGGTCGACCGGGACGAGGTCCTGCTCGACATCGGCTACAAGACCGAAGGTGTCATCCCGAGCCGCGAGCTCTCGATCAAGCACGACGTCGACCCCAACGAGGTCGTCGCGGTCGGCGACGAGATCGAGGCCCTGGTTCTCCAGAAGGAGGACAAGGAAGGCCGCCTGATCCTCTCGAAGAAGCGCGCCCAGTACGAGCGTGCCTGGGGCACCATCGAGAAGATCAAGGAAGAGGACGGCATCGTCACCGGTACCGTCATCGAGGTCGTCAAGGGTGGTCTCATCCTCGACATCGGCCTCCGCGGCTTCCTTCCGGCCTCCCTGGTCGAGATGCGCCGCGTCCGCGACCTCCAGCCCTACGTGGGCAAGGAGCTCGAGGCCAAGATCATCGAGCTGGACAAGAACCGCAACAACGTGGTCCTCTCCCGCCGTGCCTGGCTGGAGCAGACCCAGTCCGAGGTCCGCCAGACGTTCCTCACCACCCTGCAGAAGGGTCAGGTCCGTTCCGGCGTCGTCTCCTCGATCGTCAACTTCGGTGCCTTCGTGGACCTGGGCGGCGTCGACGGTCTGGTCCACGTCTCCGAGCTCTCCTGGAAGCACATCGACCACCCGTCCGAGGTCGTCGAGGTCGGCCAGGAGGTCACGGTCGAGGTCCTGGACGTCGACATGGACCGCGAGCGCGTCTCCCTGTCGCTGAAGGCGACCCAGGAAGACCCGTGGCAGCAGTTCGCCCGCACCCACCAGATCGGCCAGGTCGTGCCCGGCAAGGTCACGAAGCTGGTTCCGTTCGGTGCGTTCGTCCGTGTGGACGAGGGGATCGAGGGCCTGGTCCACATCTCCGAGCTGGCCGAGCGCCACGTGGAGATCCCGGAGCAGGTCGTCCAGGTCAACGACGAGATCTTCGTCAAGGTCATCGACATCGACCTCGAGCGCCGTCGCATCAGCCTGTCGCTGAAGCAGGCCAACGAGTCCTTCGGTGCCGACCCGACGGCGGTCGAGTTCGACCCGACCCTGTACGGCATGGCCGCGTCCTACGACGACCAGGGCAACTACATCTACCCCGAGGGCTTCGACCCGGAGACCAACGACTGGCTGCCGGGCTACGAGAAGCAGCGCGAGGAGTGGGAGCGCCAGTACGCCGAGGCGCAGGCCCGCTTCGAGCAGCACCAGGCGCAGGTCATCAAGTCCCGCGAGGCGGACGCCGCGGCTGCCGCCGAGGGTGGCGAGGCCGCCGCTCCGGCCGCCTCCGGTGGCGGTTCGTACTCCTCCGAGGGCGGCGACCAGTCCGGTGCGCTGGCTTCGGACGAGGCCCTGGCCGCGCTCCGCGAGAAGCTCGCCGGCGGTCAGAGCTGAACGCCCACTGAGCAAGGCTCTTCCTGAGCAGTAGCTCTTCTTGATCCGAGGGCCCGCACCTTTGAGAGGTGCGGGTCCTCGGAGTTTGCGGGGGCACCCGTCCCGACCCACCGCGGCGGCCGTTCACGGCCGGCCGTGCGGCTCCGCATACCCCGGCGCAGGCATCGGGAATGACACTGCCCCGTCACACGTTGTGGTGTATGAACACGAGGAGGAGCGGTCCGTGCTTGATCCGCAGGGTTTGTACGCGTGGGAGCCGAAGGGCCTGGCCGTCGTCGACATGGCGCTCGCCCAGGAATCGGCCGGCCTTGTCATGCTCTACCACTTCGACGGATACATCGACGCGGGAGAGACCGGCGACCTGATCGTCGACCGGCTGCTCGACCTGCTGCCCCACCAGGTCGTCGCCCGCTTCGACCACGACCGGCTCGTGGACTACCGCGCCCGGCGCCCCCTGCTCACCTTCACCCGCGACCGGTGGACCGACTACGACGTGCCCGCCCTGGAGGTCAAGATCGTCCAGGACGCCACCGGGGCGCCCTTCCTGCTGCTGTCCGGTCCCGAACCGGACGTGGAGTGGGAGCGCTTCGCCGCGGCCGTCCGGCAGATCGTGGAGCGGCTGGGTGTCCGCCTGTCCGTCAACTTCCACGGCATCCCCATGGGTGTCCCGCACACCCGGCCCGTCGGCATCACCCCGCACGGCAACCGCACCGACCTGGTCCCCGGGCACAGCAGCCCCTTCCAGGAGGCCCAGGTCCCCGGCAGCGCCGAGGCGCTCGTCGAGTACCGGCTGATGCAGGCCGGGCACGACGTCCTCGGGGTCGCCGCGCATGTGCCGCACTACATCGCCCGCTCCCCGTACCCGGACGCCGCGCTCACCGTCCTGGAGGCCATCACCGCGGCGACCGGCCTGGTCCTGCCCGGCGTCGCGCACTCCCTGCGCACCGACGCCCGGCGCACCCAGACCGAGATCGACCGGCAGATCCGGGAGGGCGACGAGGAGCTCACCGCCCTCGTCCAGGGCCTGGAGCACCAGTACGACGCGGCGGCGGGCGCCGAAACCCGCGGCAACATGCTCGCCGAGCCGGTGGAGATCCCCTCGGCGGACGAGATCGGCCGCGAGTTCGAGCGCTTCCTGGCGGAGCGCGAAGGGGACAACTGAGGCTGTCGGGGCGGCCGTCGGCCGAGACCTGCCGGGGCGGCCGCCGGCGGCAGGGCCTAAGCTGCCGCTCATGCTGAAGGTGGGCCTGACCGGCGGGATCGGCGCCGGCAAGAGCGAAGTGTCGCGGCTGCTCGTGGAGTGCGGGGCCGTACTGATCGACGCGGACCGCATCGCACGCGAGGTGGTCGCACCCGGCACGCCGGGTCTCGCGGCGGTCGTGGAGGCCTTCGGCGAGGAGGTGCTCGCTCCCGACGGCTCCCTGGACCGGCCCAAGCTCGGCTCGATCGTCTTCTCCGACCCGGAGAAGCTGGCCGTCCTCAACTCGATCGTGCACCCCCTGGTCGGCGCCCGCTCCCGCGAGCTGGAGGAGGCCGCCGCCGACGACGCCGTGGTGGTGCACGACGTCCCCCTGCTCACGGAGAACGGGCTCGCGCCCCTGTACGACGTGGTGATCGTCGTCGACGCGAGCCCCGAGACCCAGCTCGACCGGCTGGTCCGGCTGCGCGGCATGAGCGAGGCGGACGCCCGCGCCCGCATGGCCGCCCAGGCGACACGCGAACAGCGGCGGGAGATCGCGGACATCGTCATCGACAACGACGTGCCGCTGCCCGAGCTGGAGCGGCGGGTGAAGGAGGTCTGGGCGGAGCTGGTGCGCCGGGCACACGAGTCCAAGGAGCAGGGGGCGCAGGAGCAGGCGGCCCAGGATCAGGCGGCCCAGGATCAGGAGGGCCCGGAGCAGGGGTCCGAGAGATAGGAGTTGCAGGAATAGGGGTCCCAGGAATAGGGCCGCGCCGCCCGGGCGTTGAACCCGCGAAGTGAGGGAGGGATGACCCGTGCCCGAGACCAGCGGTTCCCACGGACGGACGCCGGAGACGCATGTCATCGACTTCCGCGCCGCCGAGCAGCTGCTCGCGGCGCGGGACCCGCAGGGTGCGGTGAAGCTGCTCGACCGCGTCATCGAGGCGCACCCGGAGAACACCGCCGCGCGACTGCTGCGCGCCCGTGCCTTCTTCGCGGCCGCCCGGCTGCGCTCCGCCGAGCTGGAGTTCTCCCTCGTCCTGGAACGCGAGCCGGACAACGCGTACGCCCACTTCGCCCTCGCCCGCACCTATCAGCGGCAGGGCCGGGCCAACCCGGCGCAGCGCCACTTCCGGCTGGCGGCGGCGCTGGACCCGAAGCCGGAGTATCTGGAAGCGGCACGCTTCGACCGGTGAGGGCCGCCTGGGGCCTTTCGTTTGGATCAGCCTGCGGGAATCGCCGGCGCCTTGTCAGGGCCGGTGAGCGGGGTCTGGTGCGTGCAGCTGCAAGGCGGAGGAGGGCGCCGATGCGGAGCATCGGCAACCGACGACAA
>NZ_BAAAGU010000095.1:0-15349 GCF_039524635.1 Streptomyces thermocarboxydovorans
CCGCCGCCGCCCCCGCGCCCGCCGGGCCCCTGCTGCTCACCGCCCTGCCCCCCGCCCCGGCCGGCGGCGCCACCGCCGCTGCCGCCCCCGGCACGGCCCCGCCCTCCGGGAAGGCCCGGGCCGCCGGGCAGGCCCCGGCCCCCGGCGCGGCCGAGGCGCGCGGCACGGCGGTCGCCGCGCGGCGGGCCGCCTCGGAAGGCATCACGTTCGGCCGCTGCCCCGACGCCGACGAGCTGCCGGGGAGCATCGAGTGCGGCACCGTGCGCGTCCCGCTGGACTACGCCCGGCCGGACGGCGAGCAGATCCGGCTGACCGTCAGCCGGGTCCCCGCCACGGGCAAGGACCCCGCCAACAGCAAGCATCTGGTCCCCCGTCAGGGCGCCCTGGTCTACAACCCGGGCGGGCCGGGCGCGAGCGGCATGCACTTCCCGCTGGTGGGCCTGCTGCCCGAGTGGAAACGCATCGCCGCGGCCTACGACCTGGTCGGCTACGCCCCGCGCGGGGTGGGCGGTTCGGCCCCGCTGTCCTGCCAGGACCCGAAGTCGTTCTTCGACGGGCCCACCCAGGCCCCCGTGCACCCGTCACCGGCGTACAAGAAGAAGCGCATCGCGGAGGCCAAGGCGTATGCGCGGGGCTGCGCCGAGCGGGCCGGCGACCGGCTGCGGCACTACACCTCGCTCAACAACGCCCGGGACCTGGACGTGCTGCGCGCGGCGCTCGGCGAGCGGCGGCTGACGTTCGTGGGCGCGTCCTACGGGACGTACTTCGGGGCGCTGTACGCCACGCTGTTCCCCGGTCATGTCCGGCGGATGGTGTTCGACTCGGCGGTCGACCCGGACCCGGCGCAGATCTGGTACCGCAACAACCTCGACCAGTCGGCGGCGTTCGAGGACCGCTGGGCCGCCTTCCGCGCGTGGACCGCCCGTCACCACGAGGTCTACGGGCTCGGCGGCACCCCGCGGAAGGTGCAGCGGGCCTACGAGAAGGTGCGCGCCCGGCTGGCGAAGGAGCCGGCCGGCGGGAAGGTGGGGCCGGGGCAGCTGCATGCGGCGATGCTGCGGGCCGGGTACTACGACGACTTCTGGCCGTATCGCGCGCACGCCCTGTCGGCGTATCTGAAGGGCGATCCGCAGCCGCTGATCGACCAGGCCGAGCAGCACCCGGAGACGGCCGCCGAGGAGGAGAACGCGCGGGCGGTGTATCTCGCCGTGGAGTGCAACGACGCGCCCTGGCCCACCGACTGGGCGGTGTGGGACCGCGACAACACCCGGCTGGCCCGCCGGGCGCCCTTCGAGACCTGGGACAACGTGTGGACCAATCTGCCCTGCGCCTACTGGCGGGCGCCGCGGCAGCGGCCGATGGAGGTGCACACGGGCGCCGGTGAGCTGCCGCCGGTGCTGATCCTGGCGGCGGAGCGGGACGCGGCCACCCCGTACGGCGGGGCGCTGGAGCTGCACCGCCGGCTCGGGGGCTCGGCGCTGGTGACCGAGCGGGACGCCGGAACCCACGGCATCGCGGGCGGGGCGAACCCCTGCGTGAACGGGCACATGGAGGCGTACCTGCTCGAGGGCCGGGTGCCGGGCCGCAGCGCCTCCTGCGCGGCGCACCCGGAACCGCGGCCGAGGGCGGCGTCCGGTCAGCCGCGGCCGGGCACCCCGGCCGGGAAGACCGTACCGGTGCGGCCCCTGCCCTGACCCCGCCGGTCCCGCACGCGACGAGCGCCGGCCGGTACGGATCCGCGGGACGGAACCGTACGGCCGGCGCCTCGTGCGTCAGGCCAGGTCGGCCACGAGTTCGGCGATGTCCTTGCGGCGGCCGGTGAAGAAGGGGATCTCCTCGCGGACGTGCATCCGGGCCTCCGAGCCGCGCAGGTGGCGCATCAGGTCCACGATGCGGTGCAGTTCGTCGGCCTCGAAGGCGAGGATCCACTCGTAGTCGCCGAGGCTGAAGGAGGCGACCGTGTTGGCGCGCACGTCGGGGAAGCCGCGGGCCATCTTGCCGTGGTCGGCGAGCATGCGGCGGCGGTCCTCGTCCGGCAGCAGGTACCAGTCGTAGGAGCGCACGAAGGGGTAGACGCTGACGTAGGCGCGGGGCGTCTCGTCGGCGAGGAACGCCGGGATGTGCGAGCGGTTGAACTCGGCCGGGCGGTGCAGCGCCATGTTGGACCAGACCGGCGTGAGGGAACGGCCCAGCTTGGTGCGACGGAAGCGGTTGTACGCCTCCTGCAGCAGGTCGGAGGTCTCCGCGTGCCACCAGATCATGAGGTCGGCGTCCGCGCGCAGGCCCGACACGTCGTAGGTGCCGCGGATCGTGATGTCCTTGGCGGCGAGCTGGTCGAACAGCTCCTGGACCTCCTCGGCGTACCCGCCGCGCTCCTCCGGCAGCACGTCCTTCAGCTTGAAGACGGACCAGAGGGTGTAGCGGATGACCTCGTTGAGGTCCTTGGCCAGCTTGCCCTTGTTCGGGATCCGGTCGGGGGCGGGGGTGGTGGCGTCGTCACTCATGTCCCTTATTCTCCTGCTCCTCCGTGAAGGCTCTGCACCGGGTGGGCGGTGAGCTCCCGCACCGCGTCCAGGTCGCCCTGGATCTGGTCGGCGGCGGCATACGCGCTCGCGATGCAGGCGGGGATGCCGACGCCGTCGTAGGCCGCGCCGCACACCGCCAGGCCGGGGAGCTTCGCGACGTGGTCGCGGATGCGGGCCACGCGGGCGTGATGGCCGACCGGGTACTGGGGAAGTCCGTCCTGCCAGCGGGTGACGCGGGCGGCGACGGGGGCGGCGTCGAGGCCGGTGGCCGCCGCGAGGTCGCGCCGGGAGACGGCGACCAGTTCGGTGTCGTCCCGGCCGAGGATCTCCGTCTCGCCGTGCCGGCCCACCGAGGTGCGCACCACCACCAGGCCCGGATTCTCCTCGGCGATCCAGCCCCACTTGCCGGAGGCGAAGGTGGCCGCTTTGATGGTGCGGCCGTCGACCGGCGGCACCAGGAAGCCGCTGCCCTCGGGGAGCGCGGTCTCCGCGCGGCGGTAGGCCAGGGTGATCAGCGCCATGGAGGCGTACTCGACGGTGGCCAGCTCGGCGGCGGCGCCGGGCGCCTCCGCGCGCAGCAGGCGGGCGGCCGCCGGGGCGGGCAGGGCGACGACGACCGCGTCGGCGTGCAGCTCGCGCCCGCCGGCGACGATCCGCCAGCCGCCGGACCGCCGGGTGTCCCCGGTGGCGCCGGGCGCCCCGGTCCCGTGGCCCGGCTGCGGTGTCCTGCGCAGCTCCGTCACCGGCGTCCCGGTCAGGATCCGCCCGCCGCGGGCCCGCACGGACTCGGCCACCGCGAGCGGCAGCGAGCCGATGCCGCCGCGGATGCCCATGAACACCGGGCCGGCGGCGGGCGCCTGCGCCGCCCTCTCCTGGATCCGGCGGACCGCCTCGGTCAGGGAGGTGTGGGTGCGGGCGGCCTCGAACAGCTGCGGCACGGCCGAGCGCATCGAGATGCGGTACGCGTCGCCCGCGTACACCCCGCCCAGCAGGGGCTCCACCAACCGGTCGACCACTTCCCGGCCGACCCGCGCGGCCACGTACTCGCCCACCGCCACGTCGTCGCCGACCTCGGTGCGCGGCAGCTCGGCGTCCCGCTCGATCCGGGCGAGCCCCTCCTCGGAGAGCACACCGGCGAGGGCGGAGGCGGAGCCGGGGACGCCCATGACATGGCCCTTGGGCATGGGGCGCAGGGCGCCGCGGGTCCACAGCGAGGCCGTGGCGGTCGCCGGGGGCTGGAGATTCCCGGCGAGCCCCACCTCACGGGCGAGGGTGACCGCCTCGGGGCGGCGGGCCAGCAGCGACTCGGCGCCGAGGTCGACGCGCGCTCCGGCGATCTCGCCGGGCAGCAGCTTGCCGCCCACCCGGTCCGCGGCCTCCAGCACCGTCACCCGTGCCCCGCGCTGCAGCAGCCGGTGCGCGGCCGCCAGTCCCGCGATCCCGGCTCCGAGGACGACGACATGCTGCTGCCCCGCGCCGGCGGACGCGCCGGCGCCGGTGGGTGATCCGTTCATGGCTCCACCTTCTCAGACGCCTGGGTCCCGGCCGCCAGGGCCATGTGGCCCTGCCGAGTCCCTACCGTGACCGCATCGGGACCGCCCGGCGCGAACGTCCGACGACACGGCGGCGTCGTAGGAACGTCAGTGATCACCGACCCAGGGGACGAGCCCATGCGCACACGACGATCCGTACGACCGGCCCACGCCCTGGCCGGTGTCCTGCTGGCCGCGGCACTCGCGCTGACCGGCTGCAGCGGTGCCAACGACGACAGCGGCGGCAAGTCCGCCGCGCAGGACGACCGGGGCGCGGCGGCGCCGGAGGGCGCCGGGCAGGGCGCCTCCGGCGCGGACGGGGCGCGGGCGACCGCACCCCCGGCGGCGCCCCCGAAGCAGATCGCCGGCCACGTCATCCGCACCGCCGAGCTCACCGTGCAGGTCAAGGACACCCGCGAGGCCCTGGCCGAGGCCCGCACCGCCACCGAGAACGCGGGCGGCTACGTCGGCGACGAGACCACCAGCCGCGACTCGCGGGGCCACGGCCGCACACGGGTGGTGCTGCGGGCGCCCGCCGAGAAGTACGAGGAGGTCCTGGCCGACCTGGAGGGCACGGGCAGGCTCGTGCGGCGCGAGGCGAAGGCCGAGGACGTCACCGACCAGGTGGTCGACGTGGAGAGCCGCATCAAGTCGCAGCGCGCCAGCGTCGCCCGCATCCGCGAGCTGATGGACCGGGCCACCAAGCTCAGCGACGTCGTCACCCTGGAGGGTGAACTGAGCTCCCGGCAGGCCGATCTGGAGGCCCTGCTCGCCCGGCAGAAGTCCCTGAAGGACCGCACCAGCCTGGCCACCATCACCCTCACCCTGTCCGAGAAGCCGGTGAAGAAGGCGGAGGGGGAGGACGAGGATCCCGGCTTCCTGGACGCGCTCGCGGGCGGCTGGGACGCGTTCGTGACCATGCTGCGCTGGATCGTGGTGGCCGTCGGCGCGGTGCTGCCGTTCGCCGCGCTGCTCGTCCTGCTGATCCTGCTGTGGCGCAAGGTCGTACGCCCCCGCCTGCCGCAGCCCGCGCCCGCGGCGGCCGTCCCCGGCCCGCGCCCCGCCGGCCCTGCCTCCCCGCCCGCACCCGCCGAGGGCACCCAGAGCGTCCAGAGCACGAAGACGGAGAAGGACGGCGACTGAACGAAGCACGGCGACGGAACGGGTCCGGCATGCCCCGCCCCCGTAGCGTGTTCGCATGAGCGTGAGCGAGAGCGAGCCGAGCGGTGCGAGGGAACGCCTGGTGGTGATCGGCGGGGACGCCGCGGGGATGTCCGCGGCGTCCCAGGCCCGCCGCCTCAGGGGGCCGGACGAGCTGGAGATCGTGGCCTTCGAACGCGGCCACTTCACCTCCTACTCGGCCTGCGGCATCCCGTACTGGGTGAGCGGGGCCGTGCCCGAGCGGGACGCGCTGATCGCCCGCACACCCGAGGAGCACCGCGCCCGGGGCATCGGTCTGCGGCTGCGCACCGAGGTCACCGAGATCGACGTGGCCCGGCAGCGGGTCCGCGCGCGGGACGCCGACTCCGGAGCCGAGTCCTGGACGTCGTACGACAAGCTCGTGATCGCGACCGGCGCCCGGCCCCTGCGGCCCGACCTGCCCGGCGTGGACGCGCCGGGCGTGCACGGGGTGCAGACCCTGGACGACGGGCAGGCCCTGCTGGACACGCTGTCGCGCACCCGGGGCCGCCGCGCGGTGGTGGTCGGCGCCGGGTACATCGGTGTGGAGATGGCCGAGGCGATGCTGCAGCGCGGCTACGAGGTGACGGTCGTCAACCGCGGCGAGGAGCCCATGGCCACCCTCGACCCCGACATGGGGCGCCTGGTGCGCGAGGCGATGGAGGGCATGGGCGTCACCATGGTGAACGGCGCGGAGGTCACCAAGGTGCTCACCGGGGACGACGGCCGGGTGCGCGCGGTCGGCACCGAGGACGCCGAGTTCCCGGCGGACGTGGTCGTCCTGGGCATCGGCGTACGCCCCGAGACCACCCTGGCCCGCGCGGCGGGGCTCCCCCTCGGCGCCCACGGCGGGCTGCTCACCGACCGGTCGATGCGGGTCCGCGGGCACGAGAACATCTGGGCGGGCGGCGACTGCGTCGAGGTGCTGGACCTGGTGCTGGGCCAGGAGCGGTACATCCCGCTCGGCACCCATGCCAACAAGCACGGCCAGATCATCGGCGCCAATCTGGCCGGCGGCTACGCCACCTTCCCCGGCGTGGTCGGCACCGCGGTCAGCAAGGTCTGCGACCTGGAGATCGCGCGCACCGGCCTGCGCGAGAAGGACGCGCACCGGGCGGGCCTGCAGTACGTCACCGCCACCATCGAGTCGACCAGCCGGGCGGGCTACTACCCGAACGCCTTCCCCATGACGGTGAAGATGCTGGCCGAGCGCCGCACCGGACGGCTGCTGGGCGTCCAGATCGTCGGCCGGGAGGGCGCGGGGAAGCGGGTGGACATCGCGGCGGTCGCCCTCACCGCGGGCCTGACGGTGGACCGGATGACCACCCTGGACCTCGGCTACGCCCCGCCGTTCTCCCCGGTCTGGGACCCGGTGCTGGTGGCCGCCCGCAAGGCGTCACAGGCGGTCGAGCAGCAGCGCTGAGGCGTGCCCGCAGCATCACTGAGGCGTGCCCGCACCCCGCCCGGGCCCGCGGAGGGAGGCCTCAGCTCGCCCCGTCGACCCGGTGCCCGCGGGCCTCAGCTCGCCCCGTTGACCCGGTCGATGGCCTGCCGGGCCCCGGGCAGCGAGGAGACCGACCCGCTGGACGGTACCGCCGCGGGCGGCTGCTCCCCGGCCGGCTTGGCGTGCGCGGCGGTGGTGCGGATCGAGCGCAGCCGGTTACTCACCGCCTCGTCCAGGGTCACCGCCCGCTGGGTCTGGGCGGCCAGCCGCCCCGCCTCCTGGCCCAGCCGGGCCACGTCCTCCCACGGCAGCCGCACCACGAGCCTGAGCTCGGCCTCCCCATCCGGCGTCGCCTGCACCGCAGGGGTCACTCGCTCGTCCATCGCCTGTTCCTCACGTCGGCCCCGCGGCCCCTTCCCCGCGCCGCGGGCGGTTGACGTGAGATACGCACGGCCGGCCGTTGGTGTTCACCGGGGCCCGCACCGGGCACAAGTCACTTCGTGGTCATCCCCGTCCATGATGTGAACCCCGCGCGCCGCACCCCTTGGGTGACGTACGCGCTCATCGCCGCGAACTTCATCGTCTTCGTGATCCTCACGCCGGGCGTCGCCGGCTCCCTCACCGGGGAGAGCGGCCTGGCCCAGCTCTGCGACCTCCAGGCGTTCCTGGAGCGCTACGCCGTGGTGCCCCAGGAGCTGATCCACCACCGGAGGCCGCGCCTGGTGCCGACGGGCGACGTGGGCGTCGGCCCGCAGGGACCTGGCTGTGTGGTCGCCCCGCCGGGCTACGAGAAGACGCCCGAGCTGAGCGTGCTCACCGCGATGTTCCTGCACGGCGGCTGGCTGCACCTGCTGGGCAACATGCTCTTCCTGTGGATCTTCGGCGACAACGTCGAGGACCGCATGGGGCACACCCGCTACCTGCTCTTCTACCTGGTGTGCGGCTACGCGGCCACCTACGCCTTCGCCCTGGTGTACGCGGATTCCGGCGAGCCGCTGATCGGCGCCTCCGGGGCGGTCGCCGGGGTCCTCGGCGCCTACCTGGTCCTCTATCCGAAGGCCAGGGTGTGGGTACTGGTGCCCTTCCTGATCTTCCTGCCGCTGCGGCTGCCCGCCTGGCTGGTGCTGGGCTCCTGGTTCGTCCTCCAGGCGGTGTACTCCTCCGGCGCCGGCGTCTCGGCGGCCGGCACCGTGGCCTACCTGGCCCATGTCGCCGGCTTCGTCACCGGCATGCTGATCGCCTGGCCCCTCCGCCCGGGAACGTCCCCACCCCATCCCCCGGACCACCCGCTCTACGGCCGGCAGGCCCGGTGGACCTGGTAGGGGCCGGTTTCCGGGCCCGATGCGGCCGCCCGGCTGAACGCAGCCGGGCGGCGGCCCGCTATGACGCCATGAGCCGGTCGTCGGCCGGAGGCCGGTCGTGGTCCGTGCCCGGTTCCCGGTCGGCGGCGGCCAGTTCCCGGGCGACGGCGGCGACGTCCGCCAGCAGCTCGTCCACGTCCGCCTCGGTGGTGCCGGGGTTGAGGAAGACGAGCTTGAGGTGGACCCGGGGCTCGCCGTCCGTGCCTGTCACCTTGGTGCGGGCCAGGAGCGCGCGGCCCCGCGTAAGGAGGGTGCGCCGGACGGCGGCGTTCCAGGCGTTCGGGTCGGGGACGCCCTCGGCGGGAGGACTGCAACGGAAGATCACCGTGCTGAGCACCGGTTCGGCCAGCAGCTCCAGATCCGGCCGGGCCGCGATCCGGGCCGCCGCATGGCGGGCCAGGGCGTGGCAGCGGTCCACCCAGGCGCCCATGCCCTCGCGTCCCAGTGTCAGCAGGGACGCGGCCATCTTGAACGCGTCCGACCTGCGCGTGGTCTGCATCGAGGTGCTGAGCAGCGAGGTGAGACCGGCGGCCTCGTCGTCCGACGGATTGAGGTACACGGCCTGCTGGTCCAGGCAGCGCAGATGCTGTGCGTCGCGTACCAGCAGCACACTCGAGGAGGCAGGTGACCAGCCGAACTTGTGCAGGTCGAAGGCGAGGGAGTCGGCCCGGTCCAGGCCGTCGAGCAGCGGGGCGAGCGACGGGGAGAACAACGCACCGATGCCGTACGCGGCGTCCACGTGCAGCCAGATGCCTCGCTCGGCGGCCAGGTCGGCCAGCTCGGGCAGAGGATCGAAGGAGCCGTGATCCGTCGTGCCCGCAGTCGCCACGATGGCCAGCGGCACCTCGTCCGAGGTGAGGCCGTCGAGTATGCGACGGGCCTCGGCCACGCGCATCCGGCCACGCTCGTCCACCGGAACGGTCACCACGGCGTCCCGGCCGAGTCCGAGGAAACCGGCCGCGCGGGCGATGGAGAAGTGGGCCGCCGCCGAGCAGAGAATCCTCGGCACGACGGGCAGCCCCGTGAGACCGGATCGGGTCACGTCGCCGTGCCGCCTCAGTGCGTGCTCCCTGGCCGCCAGCAGGCCCATCAGGTTGGAGATGCTGCCGCCCGGGGTGAGCGTGCCCGACGCCCTGGCGCCGAAGCCGGCCCAGGACGCCATCTCGGCGATCAGCCGCCGTTCCAGTTCCAGTGCGAAGGGCCCGCTCTCCCAGGCGTGCAGCGACTGGTTGAGCGCGGCGGCAAGGAGTTCCGCGGCAACCGCGGCGGCGGTGGGCGCGCACTGCATACGGGAGACGGCGGCAGGATGCGTGAGATCCACCGCGCCGGCGGCGTAGGCCTCGAACAGCTCGGTCAGCCGCTCGGGCTCGGGCCGCTCGGTCAGGAAGCCTCCCCCGTCGAGGACCCGTCCGAGAGCGGAGGCCGCCGCGCCGGGGCCGCCGGCCGCGACAGGTCCAGTGCGTTTGGTGGAGGCGTCCCGTAACGCGCCGAGCGCCAGGTCCACCAGCGTCCTCAGCTCCTCGGCGTCTTCCTGCCGGCCGGCCAGAGCCGTGTTCCTGCCCGTGTGAATCACTGTCGTAGTCCTTCTTCTCGCGGGTCCGGTAGGTCTCGTGAACGCGCCTCCTGCTCGACGGGGGCCCGCCGGGTGCCGCGGATGACCCCGATGGACGCGACGACGACGGCAGCAAGGCCGAGCGTCTGCAGGAGCGAGATGGTCTCGTGCAGGACGAGCAGGGCCACCAGCGCGCCGATCGCCGGTTCCAGGCTGAGCAGCACCCCGAAGACCAGCGCGGAAACCCGGCGCAGCGTCTCCATCTCGCAGGTGTACGGCACCAGGGACGACAGCATCGCGACGCCGAACCCGAGGGCGAGCACCGTCGGATCGGCCAGCGCGGAACCGCCCTCGATCAGCCCGGCCGGCAGCGCGCAGAGCGTGCCGAAGGCCATGGCGAGCGCGAGTCCTCCCCCGCCGGGCAGCAGGGCACCGACCCGCGCCGACAGGGGCACGTAGGCGCCCCAGAAGACCGCGCAGACCAGCGCGATCAGCAGTCCGGAGAGCCCGGCGGCGCCGCCCTGCCAGCCGAGGAGTGCGATGCCGCACCCGGCGAGCACGGCCCACAGCCGGTCCCGGGCCCGTCGTGAGGCCAGCGCCGCCACGGTGAGGGGGCCCGCCATTCCGACGGTCAAGGCGACCCCGACCGGCATGCGGGCCATGGCCAGGTAGAAGCACAGGTTCATGCCGGCGATCGCGATGCCCAGAACGGCGACCGCTCTGGTCGCACGACGGTCCAGGCGCAACGACGGGCGCCAGAACAGGAGCAGTGCGAGCGCGGCGAAGCCGAGGCGCAGCACGGTCATCGCGGCGGGGCCCGCGGTGCCGAACAGCTGCTTGGCGAAGGCGGCACCGAGCTGGGTGCTCACCATGCCGATCAGCATCAGTGCCGGCGCGGGCACCGCGCCGATGCCCCGGCGTAAACCGCTGCCCGACGGGGCGCGGACCTCCCGGGTCCGTATGTCGACGCTCATGACGTCGTCCTTCCTCGATCGTGTGTCCGGCGCGTGGCGGGGCCGGGTCCGCGTGTCACGGGATGAGGAGGACCTTGCCGGTGGTGGCCCGGCTCTCCAGCAGGGTGTGCGCCCGGGCGGCCTCGGTCAGCGGCAGCCGTTCGCCCACCGCGGGCCGCACGGTGCCGTCGGCGACTCGCGCGAACACCTCGGCCGCTGCGGCCCTCAGCGAGGCCCTGTCCGGGACGTGGTCGGCGAGCGTGGGCCGGGTCAGGTACAGGGAGCCGGCCGTGCGCAGCAGTTCCACGTCGACGGGCGGCACCGGACCGCTGGACAGCCCGCACACGGCGAGCATGCCCCTGCGGCGAAGTGCCCGGACGCTCTCCTCGAAGGTGGCCGCGCCCACCGAGTCGTAGACCACATGGGCCCCTTGGCCGTCGGTGAGTTCGCGTACGGCCGCCGCGAAGTCCTCGTAGGGCAGCGCCTGGTCGGCACCCGCGGCGAGAGCGGCGGCCCGCTTCTCCTTCGTGGAGGCGAGCGCCACGACCCGTGCACCGCGGTGTGCGGCCAGCCGGACCAGCAGCTGTCCCAGTCCGCCGGCGGCGGCGGTCACCACGACGGTCTCGCCGGGAGCCACTGGGTGGGTGGTGCTGGTCAGGTAGTGCGCGGCGAGTCCCTGGAGCAGCACGGCTGCCGCGTCGGTCAGTGCGATCTCGCCGGGCACGGGCACCAGCTTGTGCCCGGGGACTGCCGTGTACTCGGCATAGGCCCCGAGCTGGGTCGCGTAGGCGACCCGGTCACCCGGAGCGAGGCCGGTGACTCCCTCACCGACCGCGGTGACGGTTCCCGCGGCCTCCTGACCGGGAACGAACGGGTAGTCCGCGGGGTAGGTGCCGTCGCGGAAATACACGTCGATGAAGTTGAGGCCGACGGCCTCGTTGCGGACCACGACGTGACCGGGTGCGGGCTCCGGCCGGGGGAGGTCGGTGACGGTGAGCGTTTCGGGTCCGCCCGGGCGGAATACCTGCAAGGCGCGCATCAGTTCCTCGATTCTCGGGGTGCGGTGGGGGTAGGGGCCGATGTGATCCGGGACCGTACAGGTCCCGGGGCAGCGTAGGGGTCGCCTTCGCCGAAGAGCTCGCGGAAGTAGTTGATGTCGCCGGTGAGGCCGGCCATCAAGGTCTCCAGGCCGGGCTCGCCGGGGCCGTCGACGGCGTGCAGCAGCTCCTGGTTGCGGCGGAGCCGGTCCTTGGCGAACGGCAGCGCTCCGGTCGTGCTGTACCGGATGGCGCCGGTGGCGTCGCGCCGCGGGATGACGTCGGACCGGGCGTATCGGCTGGCGCTGAAGGGGATGTCCAGGCGGCCGTCGGCGAACGCCTCGACGATCGCCCCGATCAGGTCGGGTTGTTCCAGCAGCGGCTCGACCAGGTCGGCGACCTCGTCGAGAATCCAGCGCTGTTCCTCGGCCACCTGAGCGCCGTCGACCGAGACGAAGTCCAGCAGGGGTGAGTTGGCCCGGTCCGCGAGCCGCAGCCCGGCGACATTGGCCGCGGTGTCGGGGATCCCGTACGCCTCCTGGTAGGTCTTGGTGATCAGCTTGGAGGCTCCGCCGAGCCGGGCCGCCAGTGCCCCGTAGAGGATGAGGTCCTCGGCGTTGCCGCGCTCGCGGGGGAAGACCCCCATGAATTCGTGCAGGACCGCGTGGACCTGGACATCGGCGGGGAGGTAGCGCTCGGCGAGAACCGGGATGCTGCGCAGGGCGGCCACGTCCTGGACGAGGTGTCCCCCCTGCGGATAGGCCACGGAGATGCAGCGCACACCCGCCCGTGCGGCGAGCACCGCCTCCAGCACACTGACGGCGAGGCTGATGGACGGCGGGACGAGCACCGCGGTCAGCGTCCCGAACAGCTCCCGGTCGACGGTCACTCCGTGCTCGGCGAGCTCGCCGCAGGCACGGTCGACGTCCTGCCATGCCGTGAGCGACTCGGCGAGCGGGACAGCCTTGGAGTAGGGCAGGTTGTAGGAGATGCCACCCCCCTCGAACGACGTGATGCCGGAGGCGACGGAGACGTCGAAGAGCAGGCGGGCGTCCGGAGAGCCGTGCCGGATCTCCAGTGGCGCGTCCACCAGTTCGTTCAGCGCCCGTCCCCGCTGCCACCCGTGGGCGACGAGGGGATAGCCGTTCAGGTCCGCCGGCCTCAGGTGCAGGGTCCTTCGGGCCTCGCCGAAGCGCTTGAGGCGGGTGTGGGAATCGATGGTCAGCGTCAGGATGTCGGGGCCCGCCTCGGCCTCCAGGGTGGTCAGCAGCCGCTTCATCTCCTCGTGGCCGCCCACGCCGCAGCGCGGCTGAAGGGCGACCCGGCCCCGGTCCTTGCAGTCCTGCAGGACCTCGGCGGCGGTCGGCTTGCCGAGGGCGGCGATGTACCTGGCCGACTGGGCCGGGGTCGGCAGCGAGCCGGCGCATACGAGCGGGCCGTCCGTACGGCCGGTGGGCAGGGACGTGATGCTCATGACGCCGCCAGGCCGGTGAGCGGGGCCTCGTGCCGGGCGGTCCGCAACTCGTCCAGCAGCTCCGGCAGTTCACTGGCGTCGGACAAGATGTGGTCCACTCCTGCGGCGAACAGGCGCTCGTGTGCCGAGGCGTCCTTGTGGCTGCCCACCGAGAGGTTGCCGCCGACGATCACGGGGCAGGTGATCCGGCCTTCCCGCTTGACCCGGTCCAGACCGCGCAGGTCCTCGTGGACATGGCCGTTGAGGCTGCCGATGACGACTGCCTCGGCGGAGGGGTACCGCTCGCAGGCTTCGGCGAACTCCTCGACGGTCGTGCAGGTGCCGAGGTTGACGACGTGGTATCCGAGGGCGCGCAGGGAGTGGGCGATGAGATGGTTGGCGACCGCGTGACTGTCGCTGGCCGCCACGCCGAGGACTATGGTGCGGGGTGCGGAGTGCTGGTCGGGCAGAGTACGCATCGAGCCTCCTGGTTCGGGGCGTTGGAGTGACGGTGGTTCGCTCAGTCGTCGAAGGCGGCGAAAAGCTCCCGCTTGCTCACCGACCTGAGCCGGCTGATGTCGAACTCCTCGGGGTCGGCGGCGGCCAGCGAGTCGAAGACGTGGCTGATCGCAGGGACCAGACCCCAGACTTCGTGGTAGGGCGGCTGCCCCGGCGCCAGGTGCTCAGCGTCCTTCTGGCGGGCGAAGATGTAGTTGGCCCAGTCCCCGGCCCGCGGGTGACGGTGGTGGAAGTCGTGGACGACCGTGTCGCCGGTCAGGACGAGGTAGCGCGAGGGGGCGTGGACGAACAGCAGTCGCAGGGTCCAGCGCGCCCACCCCAGCATGCGGCGCCAGGCCGGCAGCTGCGGCGCGGGGGCCGGGTCACCGAGGAAGATGGCGTTGGTCAGCGAGGCGAAGTACGCCCGGCTGCGGCGGTCTTCGACGCCGGGTGCGGGGAAGGTGTGCTTGACGCACAGCCGCAGGGTGTTGCTGATCTGGAACAGCGGGACGAGGGGCACAAACCATATGACAAGCAGTGCTTGCCAGGTACCTGTCAGGCCGGTGACCAGGGCGAGCGAGCCGTAGAGCGTAAGAGCCACAGCCTTCTCGGTGCGCGCCGCCTGGCTCCGGAAGGAGCGCGCGCGAGAGACGGCGAAGACGAGATGGAAGCGCGGGGAGACGAGTTTCCCGAGAACCCTGCGCCACATGGCCCGGCGGCTCATCCCCGGATGCAGATCCAGGCCGACCAGGAAGGCCTGGACCGTGGGGTCCTTCAGCGTCATGTGGTCGAGTGCGTGGTGGTCGCTGACGTGTTCACGGCTGTACCGCTGGAAGTTCTGGATGATCAGGAGTGCCGAGACGGCATGGCCAACGGCCCGGTCGAGGGCGCGTCGCCGGTACATGTTCCGGTGGGAGCACTGGTGATAGATCATCATCCGCAGGTTGCGCATCCCGTGCAGCGTCACCGCCCAGCCGGCGACGAGCAGCAGCAGGAAGGGCCCGCCCAGGGCGTACGCCAGGACGCTGAGGAGGACACCGGCCACCAAGGATGTCGTGGCCGTCACCAGGTGGAAGGTGGGCGTCCATCCCGGGGACGGCTGACCGGATAACGCCTTCCCGGTGAGGATCGTCAGTGGGAACTGAAAGCAGCGGGGCAGCACGGCCATGGTGGCGCGCGGGTCGGAGGCCACCGCGGCTGAAGGCGCGGGGGCGGTGTGCCGGTTGAGCAGTGCCATGAGTCCTCCGTAAGTTGTTGGGCGGGAAGGTTCGGAAGGCGTGACCGTCCGGTCGGCCACGCCGGGGATCACTGTGTGCCGGAGCACCGGACTCCTCGCGAAAGGCAGGGGACACGGTGCCCGGTCCGGCCCGCAGTCATTGCTGCGCCACCCGGACGGTTGCGGCGCCGGCGAGGCGGCACTGACAGGCCAGCCGGTGGCTGCCGTCGTCCCGGCCGAGGTCCTCGAGGAAGTCGCGCTCGTCGGGGTCGGGCTCCCCCAGCGACGCGGCGCCGTCGAGAACTTCGATGACACACGCCCCGCAGGCACCGGAACGGCAGCCGAACGGGATGAGCTGTTCCGGCCTCTCGTTCTCGATGTCCGTGAGACAGGAGCCCTCGGGCAGCAGAATCTCTATGCGGCCGGGCATGAGGGTGAGCTTGTTGTGCGGCATGCTGTGGGCCCCCTTGAGGCATGTCGGGCGTTGAGGTGCGGGAGGCGAGCTGACGACCGGCGTCCGGTCCTAGTGACCTGAGTCGGAGATTCGTCGTTGGTTCGGTATGAGTCGTCCGGGTCCGAAGATTCCGCCGTTGTCGGTG
>NZ_BAAAGU010000096.1:0-14807 GCF_039524635.1 Streptomyces thermocarboxydovorans
CAAGGCGGAGGAGGGTTGCCGATGCGGAGCATCGGCAACCGACGACAACGCCGCAGATGTGCGTGCCAGACCCCGCGTCCGCGGGCTGATCCAAACGACAGGCTCTAGGCTCGGATACGGACCGACGAATCCGATCAGGAGGTACCGAGGTGACCGAGCTCAAGCGGCGGCCACTCCCCCACGACTTCCATCCGCCCGTGCCGTCGTTCACGGTGAAGAGCGAGGACGTCGAGCACGGTGGCACGCTCAAGGACGCTCAGGTCCACGCGGCCGGCAACACCTCGCCGCACCTGCGGTGGGAGGGGTTCCCGCCCGAGACCAAGAGCTTCGCCGTGACCTGCTACGACCCGGACGCCCCGACGGGCAGCGGGTTCTGGCACTGGGTGCTGTTCGACATCCCGGCCTCGGTGACGGAGCTGCCGGCGGGTGCGGGCAACCCCCCGTTCGAGGGACTGCCCGAGGGCGCGGTGCACGCGCGCAACGACTACGGCACCAAGGACTTCGGCGGCGCCGCTCCGCCGCCCGGGGACGGGCCGCACCGGTATGTGTTCACGGTGTACGCCGTGGACAAGGAGAAGCTCGGCCTGGACTCGGACGCGACACCTGCCGCGGTGGGCTTCAACCTGCGGTTCCACACGCTGGCGCGGGCTCATCTGATCGCTGAGTACGAGGTGCCCGCCGAGGACTGAGCCGCCGTTGGTGAAGCCGGGCGTTCATGGAACGTTTGCCCGCCCCTGGTCATGGAATTGACCAGGGGCGGGCATTTTTTTATTGCGTTGTCCATCCCGGCGCGCCCGGCCAGAGTTGATCCCAGCCCGCCAGGGGGTGGGCCGATGCACATGGGAGGTGGGCTGGATGCGTGACACGCTGGTGCTGAATGCGAGCTTCGAGCCGCTGTCGACGGTGACGTTGAACCGAGCCGTCGTTCTGGTGCTGCAGGACAAGGCGGTCGTCGAGCAGGCCCACCCCGAACTGCGCATGCGCGGAGCCGAGGTGGACATACCGGCGCCCCGGGTGATCAGGCTGTGCAGATACGTACGGGTGCCGTTCCGAAGACAAGCGCCGTGGTCGCGGCGGGGTGTCCTGGTTCGGGACCGGCACCGGTGCGCGTACTGCGGCCGGCGGGCCACCACGGTGGACCATGTGGTGCCTCGGTCGCAGGGAGGCCAGGACACCTGGCTGAACACGGTGGCCTCGTGCGCGGAGGACAATCACCGCAAGGCGAACCGGACGCCGGAGCAGGCGGGGATGCCGCTGCTGCGGCAGCCGTTCGAGCCCACGCCCGCCGATGCGATGCTGCTGGCTCTGGGGGCCGAGGAGTTCGCGGCGCTGCCGGACTGGCTGGTGCGGGAGGCGGCGTAGGGCCCGGCATTTCCTCCAGTACGCGGGCGCAGGTGCCCTGACGCGCGGTTCCCCGCGCCCCTGTTGGGGGTGCGGGGAACCGTCGTTTGCGCAGGGGTACTCAGTCGATGGTCGGCTTCTCGCGGCGCTCCTGCGGGGGGACGCCGGGGGTCGCGGAGCCGGAGTTGCCGTGGGACGGGCCGAAGTTGCCGATGGCGCCGGAGAGGCCCTTGAGGGCGTCGCCGATCTCGCTGGGGACGATCCAGAGCTTGTTGGCGTCGCCCTCGGCGATCTTGGGGAGCATCTGGAGGTACTGGTAGCTGAGGAGCTTCTGGTCGGGGTCGCCGGCGTGGATGGACTCGAAGACGGTGCGGATGGCCTGGGCCTCGCCCTCGGCGCGCAGCGCGGCCGCCTTGGCCTCACCCTCGGCGCGCAGGATCTGGGACTGCTTCTCGCCCTCGGCGCGCAGGATCTCGGACTGGCGGACACCCTCGGCCTGGAGGATCGCGGCGCGCTTGTCACGGTCGGCGCGCATCTGCTTCTCCATCGAGTCCTGGATGGAGGTGGGCGGTTCGATCGCCTTGAGCTCGACGCGGTTGACGCGGATGCCCCACTTGCCGGTGGCCTCGTCGAGGACGCCGCGCAGGGCCGCGTTGATCTCCTCGCGGGAGGTGAGGGTGCGCTCCAGGTCCATGCCGCCGATGATGTTGCGGAGCGTGGTGACCGTGAGCTGCTCGATGGCCTGGATGTAGCTGGCGACCTCGTAGGTGGCGGCGCGGGCGTCGGTGACCTGGTAGTAGATGACGGTGTCGATGTTGACGACCAGGTTGTCCTGGGTGATCACCGGCTGGGGCGGGAACGGGACGACCTGTTCGCGCAGGTCGATCCGGTTGCGGATGGTGTCGATGAACGGGACGACGATGTTGAGGCCCGCGTTGAGTGTCCGTGTGTAGCGGCCGAAGCGCTCGACGATGGCCGCGCTGGCCTGCGGAATGACTTGGATCGTCTTGATCAGGGCGATGAAGACCAACACCACCAGGATGATCAGGACGATGATGATCGGTTCCATCGTCGGTTCCCCGTACCCTTCTTCGCCTCGGCGCCTTCGACAGATCTTAGGGGTCGTGAAGATCTTGCTGGTCGCAGTCTGACAGACCGTCGTACGACTCGGGGGCAGTTCGGTCCAGTTGCGTCGTGCGAGGTCACATGACGATCGCTGTGGCTCCCTCGATGTCCACGACGTCGACTTCCTGGCCTACTTCGTAGGTGCGGGCGGCGTCGAGGGCGCGGGCGGACCAGACCTCGCCGGCGAGCTTGATCCGGCCGCCGGAGGCATCGACGCGTTCCAGGACGACGGCCTGTTTGCCCTTCAGGGCGTCGACTCCGGTGGCGAGTTGGGGTCGCTGGGCCCGGTGTCTGCTGGCGATGGGCCGTACGACGGCGATGAGGGCGGTCGAGACGACGGCGAAGACCACGACCTGGGCGACGGCACCACCGCCGAAGAAGCCGGAGGTCACCGCCGCGGCGACGGCACCCACCGCGAGCATGCCCAGTTCTGGCATCGCGGTGATCACCAGAGCGATGCCGAGCGCTGCCGCGCCGATCAGCCACCACAGCCATGCGTCGATGTCCACAAGGGCATGGTAGGTCCGCGCACCCGGTCGCGGACAGGGCGCCGATCAGTTTGAACGGCCTTCGGCCGCCGGGAATTGAGAGATCGTCGGGCGGTTCAGCCCATCGGCAGGCCCTGGGCGGTCCAGCGGTCGCCGACCTGTTCGACGACGAGCGGGAGGCCGAAGCAGAGGGAGAGGTTGCGGGAGGTGAGTTCCAGCTCCAGCGGGCCGGCGGCGAGGACCTTGCCCTGGCGGATCATCAGGACGTGGGTGAAGCCGGGGGCGATCTCCTCGACATGGTGGGTGACCATGATCATGGAGGGGGCGATCGGGTCCCGGGCCAGGCGGCCGAGGCGGCGCACCAGGTCCTCGCGGCCGCCGAGGTCGAGGCCGGCGGCAGGCTCGTCGAGGAGCAGCAGCTCGGGGTCGGTCATCAGGGCGCGGGCGATGAGGGTGCGCTTGCGCTCACCCTCGGAGAGGGTGCCGAACTTGCGGTCGAGGTAGGCGCTCATGCCGAGGCGGTCGAGGAAGGCGCGGGCTCGCTGCTCGTCGATGTCCTCGTAGTCCTCCTGCCAGCCGGCGGTCATGCCGTAGGCGGCGGTGAGCACGGTCTGCAGGACGGTCTGGCTCTTGGGGAGCTTCTCGGCCATGGCGATGCCGGCCATGCCGATGCGGGGGCGCAGCTCGAAGACGTCGACCTTGCCGAGGGTCTCGCCGAGGATGGTGGCGGTGCCCTTGCTGGGGAAGAGGTAGCTGGACGCGATGTTGAGCAGGGTGGTCTTGCCGGCTCCGTTGGGGCCGAGGATGACCCAGCGCTCGCCCTCCTTGACCGACCAGGAGACCTGGTCCACCAGAGCCCGGCCCTCGCGGACCACGGATACGTCCTGAAGCTCCAGAACATCGCTCATGAGCGCGTTGTCTCCCCTTGCAGTGTGGCCGGTCTCGGCTGTCGTGTTCGCCTGCGGGCTCGGTCCGCCGCGCCGGTGGGCGCAGCCCTCCATGAAATCTACGCCACCGGTCGGCCCGGGCATTCCCTCGGTCCGGTCCTTGGCGCTGTCTAGGGTGGGTGCATGCTCTGGGAACCGCGCTCTGGACGCCTGGCCGCTTGGGGAAATGCCCTTCTTGCCGGATTTGTCTCACCGGACGACGCCGTGATCGCCATCGTGGGCGAGGACGCGGTGCACCGGGTCGAGGGGCTGCCGGGAGAGCAGGCTCCGGTGGGGCTCACTCTTGCGCTGGGCCGGCTGCGGGCGCTGGGGGTGACCGGGCTGCGGGTGGCGCTGCCCGCGCCGGGGCATCCGCTGGGGCTGAGCGGGCCGCCGGAGTTCAACGCGCGGGCGCTTCAGGCCGGGGAGGCGGTGGTCTGCCACGGGGCGGCGTTCGGTCTGGTGCCGGAGGTGTCCGAGGCGGGGCCGGAGGGTGATGTGCACGCCGAGGTGGTGTGGCACTGCCTGCCGGTGCGGGACGCGCCGCCGGCCGATGTGCCGTCGCTGGGTGAGGCGGAGCGTGAGCTGGCGGAGGCGCTGCGGGAGGCGACGGAGGCGCTGACGCGGCTGGACGTGGCGGCGTCGGGGCCGGTGGCCGAGGCGGCGATCGACGCCTACCGGGCGCGGGCGGAGCAGGGGCGCGAGGTGCTGGCGCCGGGGTATCCGCCGCGGGCGGCGCGGGTGCTGCAGCTGGCGCAGCGGGTGGGGGCGCTGATCTCGCTGGCGGGGGCGAACGGGCACGGGGGCGCGGTGAGCGCCTCCGCGATGGCGGCGCGGATTGCCGCGCTGCGGCCGGTGGAGCGGACGGCGCGGCGGGCGCAGGTCGCGGCCTACAACTCCATGGTGGAGGAGCGGGAGCGGGGGAAGCGGTGAGCGCTCCTCGGGGAGGAGCGCGCTTCTGGCTGGGGAGGCCGAGAACGTGACCGCCCGGCCTCCCGGTGTGGGGCCGGGAGGCGGGGCGAGTGGTCCGGTGCGGTGCGTCAGTCGTTGACGGCCACGTTGCCGAAGGCCGGGTTGAGCAGGCCGATGACGTTGACGCTGTTGCCGGAGACGTTGACCGGTACGTCGACCGGGACCTGGACGACGTTGCCCGAGACGACGCCCGGGGAGCCCACGGCCGTGCCGTCGGCGTGGGCGCCTTCGGTCGCCGAGGCCATGCCCGTACCGGCGGCGAGCAGGCCACCGGCCAGCATCGTCACGGCCGCTGCCTTCTTCAGGTTCTTCACTTTCCAAGCCCTCCTTGCGGTGACCGCGGCAAGGCGCCGCGGTCTGCACTGGGAACGGCTCGGGGCATGCGAAGGGTGCGCCGTTCGGGGGACATTCCCACGACGGTATGAATCTCGGACCGGACGGGAACCTTCCGGCCGGGCGCGGGCGTCCGGGGTCAGCCGGTGAGTCCGTGGCGCACGGCCCACAGGGCGGCCTGGGTGCGGTCCGCCAGGTCGAGCTTCATCAGGATGTTCGACACATGGGTCTTCACGGTCTTCTCGGAGAGCACCAGGGCCCGGGCGATCTCCCGGTTGGAGCGGCCGTCCGCGATGAGGCCCAGCACCTCGCGCTCCCGTTCGGTGAGCGAGCCTCCGCGGCCCTGCCCGGGGGTGTTCTCCTCCTGGGCGAGCAGGGCGCCGGCGACCTCGGGCTGGAGCAGCACATGGCCCGCGTGCACGGAGCGGATGGCGCCGGCCAGGGCGTCGGGGTCGACGTCCTTGTAGAGGTAGCCGGCGGCGCCCGCGCGCAGGGCGGGCACGACGGTGCGCTGTTCGGTGAAGCTGGTGACGATCAGCACCCGGGCGGGGTGGCCGAGTTCGCGCAGCCGCCGCAGCGCCTCCACGCCGTCCATGCCCGGCATCTTCACGTCCATGAGGATGACGTCGGGCCGCAGGCGCTCGGCGAGGTCGACCCCCTCGGCGCCGTCCGCGGCCTCGCCGACGACCTCGATGTCGTCCTGCACCTCGAGGAAGGTGCGCAGCCCCCGGCGCACCACCTGGTGGTCGTCGACCAGCAGCACTTTGATCGGGTCAGCCACCGGGGACCTCCATCTCGATCGTGGTGCCCTTGCCGGGCGCCGACTCCACGGTGAGGGTGCCGCCGACGCCGCTCGCCCGGTCCTGCATGGAGACCAGGCCCAGATGGCGTCCGGCGCGGCGGATGGTCCGCGGCTCGAAGCCGCGGCCGTCGTCGGTGACCCGCAGGACGGCTCCGCCGCCCCGTCGGTCCAGGGTGACCTCGACGTGTTCCGCGCCCGAGTGGCGCAGCGCGTTGTGCAGGGCCTCCTGGGCGACGCGGAGCATCGCCTCCTCCTGGGCCGCGGGCAGGGCGCGCACGCCGTGGCTCGCGAAGGTCACCCGCGCGCTGTGCGCCCGGTCGAGGACCTGGACCTGGGTGCGCAGGGTGGCGACCAGTCCGTCCTCGTCGAGGGCGGCGGGGCGCAGTTCGACCACCGCGGCGCGCAGTTCGTCGGCGGCCTCGGCGGCGAGGGCGGCGACCTGCTGGAGTTCGCCCTTGGCGCGGGCCGGGTCGCGGTCCACCAGGCGGGCGGCGGCCTGGGCGGTCAGGCGCAGGGAGAAGAGCTTCTGGCTGACCGCGTCGTGGAGTTCGTGGGCCAGGCGGGAGCGTTCCTCGACGATGGTCAGTTCGCGGCTGCGTTCGTAGAGGCTGGCGTTGGTGAGGGCGATCGCGGCGTGCTGGGCGAGGATGCCGAGCAGTTCCTCGTCGTCCTCGGTGAAGCCGCAGGTGCCTTCCGGCTTGGGGCAGTTCTTGTTGGCGAGGAAGAGCGCGCCGATGACCTCGTCGCCGTCGCGGACGGGCAGGCCCAGGAAGTCGACGAGGTCGGGGTGGGCGCTCGGCCAGCCCTCGAAGCGGGGGTCCTTGCGGACGTCGGCGAGGCGCTCGGACCTGGCCTCGTGCAGCATCGAGGCGAGGATGCCGTGCTGGCGCGGCAGCGGGCCGATGGCCTTCCACTGCTCGTCGCTGACGCCGTCGACCACGAACTGGGCGAAGCCGCCGTGGTCGTCGGGGACGCCGAGGGCGGCGTACTGCGCGTCGAGCAGCTCGCGGGCCGAGGCGACGATCGTCTTGAGGACGTCGCGCACCTCGAGATGCCTGCTCATGGCCAGCAGCGCGGAGCTCACCGCGGCGAGGCCGGACCGGGGGCCGTGGCTCATGTGCTCACCGTACCGGCGGCCGCGGGCGGGCGGATCGGACGGGCGGGGGCGCTGAACTGCGACGGAAGTCCTAGGGCTGTGGTCCGGGGGCCGGTGGGCGTAGGCCGAAGGGACCCGGGTGATCACGTCCCTGGCCCGAGGCCGGTGTCAGGGGCCGCTCCTAGGTTGAGGGGCACGCCGGTCCGGTGGCAGCGATCGGGCGGCGTTCGACGACGAGCGTTTCCCCGACGCGTTTCCTCGACAAGGGGGCAGGTCATGCCGGTTGCGATCATCACGGGTGCTTCGAAGGGGCTGGGTTTCGCGCTCGCCGAGGCGCTGGCGGGGCGGGGCTGGGACCTGGTGCTGGACGCGCGGGATCCGGTGCCGCTGGCGGAGGCGTCCGGGCTGCTGTCGTCGCACGGCGCGCGGGTGACGGCGCTGCCCGGGGACGTCACGGACGCCGGGCACCGCACCGAGCTGGTGGCGGCGGCCCGGGAGTACGGCGGGGTCGATCTGCTGGTGCACAACGCCAGCGCGCTGGGCGCCGAGCCGCTGGTGCGGCTGGAGGAGCTGGAGCTGGACGGGCTGCGGCGGGCGCTGGAGGTGAACCTGGTGGCGGCGCTGGGGCTGGCGCAGGAGGCGCTGCCGCTGCTGCGGGCCGCTCAGGCGGGCACGGTGATCACCGTGAGCTCCGACGCCGGGTGTGAGGCGTATCCCACCTGGGGCGGCTACGGGGCGTCCAAGGCGGCCCTGGACCAGCTGGCCGCGGTGCTGGCGGTGGAGGAGCCCGGGCTGCGGGTCTGGGCGGTGGACCCCGGCGACATGGCCACGGACCTTTATGCGGCGGCGGTGCCGGACGACGACGGTCCGCGGCCGGATCCGGCCACCGTGGCGCCGGCCTTCCTGCGGCTGCTGGACGAGCGTCCGGCGAGCGGGCGCTACGCGGCCCCGGCGCTGCTGAAGGAGCGGGTGTGACCGCGGCGGTGAAGGTGCCGGAGGGAGCGCCGGCCCGGCTGCCGGTGGAGCAGCGGGGGCCGGGCCTGGACCGGGACGCGGTGCGGCTGCTGGTCTCCCGCGGTCCGGCGGTGTCGCATCACGCCTTCCGGGAGTTGCCGCGGCTGCTGCGGGCCGGTGATCTGCTGGTGGTGAACACCTCCCCCACGCTGGCGGCGGCCGTGGACGGCCGGCTGGGGCGGGCTGCGGTGGTGGTGCACTTCTCCACCCGGGGCGACGACGGCCGGTGGGCGGTCGAGCTGCGCGAGCCGGACGGGCGCGGCACCACCCGCGCGCGTGCGGGCGCGCGTGCGGGAGCAGAGGTGCGGCTGCCCGGCGGTGCGCGGCTGGTGCTGCAGGAGCCGTTGGACGCGCGCGGTGAGCGGCTGTGGTGGGCCGCGGTGACGGGTGCGGAGGTCCTGGAGGTGCTGCGGCGGCACGGGCGGCCCATCCGGTACGCGTACACGGAGCGGGACCAGCCGCTGTCGGCGTACCAGACGGTGTTCGCGGTGCCGTCGCCGGACGGGGCGGGCAGTGCGGAGATGCCGAGCGCGGGGCGTCCGTTCACCGCGCGGCTGGTGGCGGAGCTGGTGAGCCGGGGGGTGCAGTTCGCTCCGGTGACCCTGCACACCGGGGTGGCCTCGGCGGAGGCGCACGAGCCGCCGTATCCGGAGCGCTTCGAGGTGCCGGAGGCGTCGGCGCGGCTGGTCAACGCCGTGCGGGCGCACCGGGCGGGGCCGCGGGGCTCCGGTCGCGGCGGGGGCCGGGTGATCGCGGTCGGGACGACGGCGGTGCGGGCGGTCGAGTCGGCGGCGGGTCCCGACGGGGTGGTGCGGGCCCGTGCGGGGTGGACGGATCTGGTGGTGACCCCTCAGCGGGGTGTGCGGGTGGTGGACGGGCTGCTGACCGGTCTGCACGAGCCGGCGGCCTCGCATCTGCTGATGCTGGAGGCGGTCGCCGGGCGGGAGGCGCTGGACCGCGGATACGAGGCGGCGGTGGACGGCCGCTATCTGTGGCACGAGTTCGGGGACCTGCACCTGCTGCTGCCGTGACCGGAACCCGCCCTCGCACAGCCCCCTCGCACAGCCCCCTCGTACAGCCCCCGCACGGCTCTCGTACAGCCCCCGCACGGCCGTCGCACAGGCCCCGCACAGCTCCTCACACAGTGCATTGCTGGCGCAACTGCCAGTCAGAAGGAGGGGTGGCCGATGTGAGGCCGCGCATAGGGCGCACATCACGTACGAAGGGGAGTAGGAGAGGCACATCACCTATGTGAGCGGCCCGTACCGCCCTGTCTGCCCGGTTTCGTCCCTACCTGATCCACTACCCGGCTTCGTACGTCACACCTTTGCCTGCCGATTTTGCGGCCGCTAAGAATGGCTGCCGTCGCTCAGCGCCGTGGGTTCACGCCCACGGCGTTCCTGTGCCGGAAGCACCACTGTCCCCACCGGACGCCGAGCGATCTCCGCGCTATTCGAAGAGGTCCATTTCTCATGTCCAAGCACATCCTCACTCGTGGCCATAGTCGTGCCCTGACCCGTCACCACAAGATCGCCGCTGCCGGTGTCGCCGCCCTCGGTGCCGTCGCCATCGGTTTCTCGGCGGTGCCGAGCACGGCGTCGACGAACACCACGAGCGAGGCCGCCGTGCCCACCGCGAAGGTGGCGTACAGCACCGAGCAGATCAAGGACGTCAAGGGCACCGTCACCGACCAGCTGGCCGGCGCCACCGTGAAGGCCGAGCAGATCGCGGCGAAGAAGCAGGCCGAGGCGAAGGCCAAGGCCGAGGCCGCCGCGAAGAAGGCCGCCGCCGAGAAGGCCGCCAAGGCCCGCGAGGCCAAGGAGGCCGCGAGCCGCGCCGCCAAGCGCGCCGAGGTGAAGGCCGAGGTGAAGAAGGACGCCCCGAAGTCCTACCCGAACAACCTGGACGGCTGGATCCGCGAGTCCCTCGCGATCATGAAGAAGCACGGCATCCCGGGCTCCTACGAGGGCATCAAGCGCAACATCATGCGTGAGTCCTCCGGCAACCCGAAGGCGATCAACCTCTGGGACATCAACGCCCAGAACGGCATCCCGTCCAAGGGCCTGCTGCAGGTGATCCCGCCGACGTTCAAGGCGTACCACGTGCCGGGCACCTCCTGGAACATCTACGACCCGGTCGCCAACATCACCGCCGCCTGCAACTACGCGGCGGACCGCTACGGCTCGATGGACAACGTCGACAGCGCGTACTGAGGTCGGCGCGGACCTCTTCTGCACGCTCGACGAGTCCCCTGATACGCCGAAGGGCGGCACCCTCCTGACGGGTGCCGCCCTTCGGGGCGTTCGCGGCCGCTCGCCGCGCAGGCGCCGTTACTTGCGCATGACCTCGGGCTCGTGGCGGCGCAGGAAGCGGGCCACGAAGAAGCCGCAGACCACGCCGATGGCGATGAGCGCGCCCATGTCCATCGCCCAGGCCCCGACCGTGTGCTCCCACAGCGGGTCGGTGTCGCCGGGCGTCTCCGGCGGGCTGATCTTGTTGAAGTCCAGCGTGGCACCGGCGGCCGCCACCGCCCAGCGCGAGGGCATCAGGAACGAGAACTGGTTGACGCCGATCGAGCCGTGCAGGGTGAACAGGCAGCCGGTGAAGACGACCTGGACGATCGCGAACATCACCAGCAGCGGCATGGTCTTCTCGGCGGTCTTCACCAGCGAGGAGATGATCAGGCCGAACATCATCGAGGTGAAGCCGAGCGCCATGATCGGCAGCGACAGCTCGATCAGGGTGGCGCCGCCGAGGACCAGGCCCTCCTCCGGGATCTCCCGGCTGGTGAAGCCGATCACACCGACCATCAGGCCCTGCAGCACGGTGATCATGCCGAGCACGAACACCTTGGACATCAGGTACGCCGAGCGGGACAGGCCGGTGGCGCGTTCCCGTTCGTAGATGACCCGTTCCTTGATCAGCTCACGCACGGAGTTGGCGGCGCCGGCGAAGCAGGCGCCGACCGCGAGGATCAGCAGCACCGTGGTCGCCGTGCCGTTCGGGATGATCCGGCCGGTCTGCGGGTTCGGCGGGTTGGGCAGCAGACCCTTGTCCGCGTCGATGAGCAGGCTGACCGCGCCGAGCACGGCGGGCAGGATCACCATCAGGGCGAGGAAGCCCTTGTCGGAGGCGATCACCGCCAGGTAGCGGCGCACCAGCGTGCCGAACTGCGACATCCAGCCCTGCGGCTTGGGCGGCTTCATCGCCTGCATCGCGGGGACCTGTACGGACTGCGGCGCCACCGCGTCGATGTCCGCGGCGTACATCTGGTAGTGCTGCGAGCCCTTCCAGCGGCCCGCCCAGTCGTAGTCGCGGTAGTTCTCGAAGGCGGAGAAGACGTCGGCCCAGCTGTCGTAGCCGAAGAAGTTCAGCGCCTCCTCGGGCGGGCCGAAGTAGGCCACGGAGCCGCCGGGCGCCATCACCAGCAGCTTGTCGCACAGGGCCAGCTCGGCCACCGAGTGGGTGACCACCAGCACCGTGCGGCCGTCGTCGGCGAGGCCGCGCAGCAGCTGCATCACATCGCGGTCCATGCCCGGGTCGAGGCCGGAGGTCGGCTCGTCCAGGAAGATCAGCGACGGCTTGGTGAGCAGCTCCAGGGCCACCGAGACGCGCTTGCGCTGGCCGCCGGAGAGGGAGGTGACCTTCTTCTCCTTGTGGATGTCCAGCTTCAGCTCGCGCAGCACCTCGTCTATGCGGGCCTCGCGCTCGGCGGCCGTGGTGTCGGCCGGGAAGCGCAGCTTGGCCGCGTACTTGAGGGCCTTCTTGACGGTCAGCTCCTTGTGCAGGATGTCGTCCTGCGGGACCAGACCGATGCGCTGGCGCAGCTCGGCGAACTGCTTGTAGAGGTTGCGGTTGTCGTACAGCACCTCGCCCTGGTTGGCGGGCCGGTAGCCGGTGAGTGCCTTGAGCAGCGTCGACTTGCCGGAGCCGGACGGGCCGATGACCGCGATCAGCGACTTCTCGGGGACGCCGAAGGAGACGTCCTTGAGGATCTGCTTGCCGCCGTCGACGGTGACCGTCAGATGCCGTGCGGAGAAGGACACCTCACCGGTGTCGACGAACTCCTCGAGCCGGTCGCCGACGATGCGGAACGTCGAGTGACCGACGCCGACGATGTCGGTCGGGCCGAGCAGCTGGGAGCCGCCCTTGGGGATCGGCTGGCCGTTGACGTAGGTGCCGTTGTGCGAGCCCAGGTCGCGGATCTCCATGCGGCCGTCGGGCGTCGAGTGGAACTCGGCGTGGTGCCGCGAGACCTGGAGGTCGGAGACGACCAGGTCGTTCTCCAGGGCACGGCCGATGCGCATCACGCGGCCGAGGGAGAACTGGTGGAACGTCGTCGGGCTGCGGTCGCCGTAGACCGGCGGCGCCCCCGCGCCACCACCGGGCCCCTGCTGCGGGATGTGCGGCGCCGACTGCTGCGGCACCGGCGGCTGCTGAGCCTGCTGCTGCCAGCCGGCGTGCTGGGCCGGCGGCTGCTGCACCGGGGCCTGCTGCGCGGGCGGCTGCTGCTGGGCGGGCGCCTGCTGGGCCCAGCCCGCGCTCTGCGCCGCGTACGGCTGCTGCTGCGGCTGTGCCTGCGGCGCGCCCACCTGTGCGCCGATCCCGACGAGCTTCACGCGCGGTCCGTCGGTGGCGTTGCCCAGGTTCAGTTCCGTGTCGGAGCTGAGCTCCAGGTGGTGGATCCGCTGACCCTGCACGAACGTGCCATTGGTGCTGCCGTGGTCCTCGATGACCCAACTGCGGCCGTTGAAGCTGATCGTGGCGTGACGCCAGGAGACCCTGGCGTCGTCCAGCACGACGTCGCCCTGCGGATCACGTCCGAGGGTGTAGGCCCTGGACGGATCGAGCGTCCAGGTCCGTCCATTCGATTCCAGTACGAGTTCAGGCACTCCATGCCCCACTGAGTTGTCCCCCGAGTTTCCCCCATCGCAGGGAGTCTAGGGATGTCGAACATCGGGGGGAACTATTTCAGGCTCGGCCCCCTGACCGAAAGTCGGGCCTAGTGAAGAGGCTGCCTGAGTGCCTCCACCACGTGTCGTTGACGGGGTGGAAACCGGCCCGGAGAGTGGTAAACCACGCGAGGGGGACATGCGCGGCCGCCTCGCCGCGCTGCGGATCGGGGGGTCTGCCATGAGTGGTGTCACGGGTACGTCGAACGCCGGGCGAGCGGAGGGCGGCACGCGGGTGCCGTGGGGCGACGTGGTGATGACCGCGGTGGCCGGAGTGAGCTGGGCGCTGATCGGCATGGCGGCGACCGCGGCGGCCGGACTGCACCTGCTCCAGGCGGACTCGGCGGGGTCGCTGGGGACGATGACCGCGGCGGTGGTCGCCCTGGCGGTCGGCGGCTCGGTCACCCCGTCCGGGGACGTGTCGGCCTTCGGGCTGTCCGGGGCGGAGGCGGAGACGGCCGTCGAGATCACGCCACTCGGGGTGAGCCTGGTGGGCGCGCTGCTGCTGGCGTTCTTCTTCCTGCGCTCGCTGCGGGCGGCGGGCGCCGTGGTGTCACCGGCCGAACTCCTGGCGCGTGCGGGGGCGATGGCCGGGCTGTCCGTGGCGATGACGGGCGGGCTGGTGTGGGCCGGGCAGGACGTCGTCACCCTCGACGGGAACGCGCTGGGCCTGGACGAACTGCCGGGCGGCGGCGACGGGGGCGGCATCGAGATCCCGGGGCTGGGTGACCTGGGTGACGGACTGGAGAGCCTGCTGCCGGACCGGATCGGGGATCTGGTGGAGGCACAGGCGGCGGTCGGGTTCACCGTGGACGCGGTGCCGACCCTGCTGGGCGGGCTCGGCTGGTCGGTGCTGGTGCTGGCGGTCGCGTTGCTGGCGTCCCGCCGTACGCCCCTGCCGCCCGGCTGGGACGGGGTGCACCGGGCGGTCCGTCCGGCGGTGTCGGCTCTGGTGACGGTGCTGCTGGTGGCGGTGGCGGCGGGGCTCGCGGCCGCCGCCTACGCGGCGATCGGCGACGACCATCCGCGGCGGATCGCCGGCGCGGCGCTGCTGGGCGCGCCCAACGGGGTGTGGCTGGGCGTCCCGCTGGGCCTGTTCGTGCCCGCCGACGGGCGGGCCTCGGGCGCGCTGCTCGGGGTCCTGCCGGACCCGCTGGACGACCTGCTCCGCGTCGGCACCGAGCAGCACATCACGCTGGCGCGGCTGGCCGAACTGGACGGCCGGGTGTGGCTGCTGGCGGTGGCGTCGGCCGTGCTGATGCTGCTGGCCGGCGTACTGGCGGGGGCGCGCACACCGGTGGGGGGCGCACAGGTGGGCATGGGCGCATTCGTGGTGCGGTGCGCGCTGCGGCTGGGGGCCTTCACGGCACTGGCCCTGCCCCTGCTGGTGTGGCTCACCGAGGTGTCCGCGAACGCCTCGCTCTCCGTGCTGGGCATCGACGCGTTCGGCGCCGGCATCGAACTGCGCGGACGGCCCGGCGTGGCCCTGCTCCTGGGCGCCGCGTGGGGCACGCTCGCCGGTGCGGCGGGGGCCTGGCTCACCTGGGTGTGCGGTGCGGCGGGGCGCCGGGCGGCGTCGTGGGGCCAGGGAAGCGGCGCCCTGGCGGCCGCTCCGGGCGGCGGGGGCCGGGACGTGGACCGGCTGCGCGAGTCCGGCCGGGCGGAGTGGGGCGCGGGCGGCGCGGCGTCCGGTGGCGACCGGCGTGGGGAGCGCCTACCCTGTAAGGCATGAGCAGCATCGACCGGAGCCAGTCAGCG
>NZ_BAAAGU010000097.1:0-14015 GCF_039524635.1 Streptomyces thermocarboxydovorans
CAGCGGTCCGTGACCACCCGATCGAGACTCCCGTTCGAAACGCATCCCTCAAGATCGGAACGACAACAGCCTCTGAGGTCGGCGGCCGTGTGCAGATAAGGCCGGTCGGCGGCGGCACGGAGTGGGATGCCATGCCGGACAACGTGGTGGCGCTGAGTGCGCGGGAGGAACTGAGCGCACGCCTGGCCATCAAGAACGGCAACAGTCGGGATGGGCTGTGATGCGCGCCATCGGCCGGTACGCGGGAGTCCTGTTCATCATCATGATCAGCGGGTCGAGCGGCCTGGTGATCGGCATGGCTCTCGCCATCAGCCAGTAGACCGGCCGCCCCGAACGGGTGCCAGTTCCCCGGCTCCCCCGTCCCCGTTCGGGGCCGGCCATCCGAGCCCGCGTCCTCGTCGTCCATGAACCAGGCTCGACGACCAATGCGGGCGGTAAGTGCCACGCACCGCCACACACGAGGAGTACTCGCATGACGGCAACAGCGAACGATCAGAGGACCGGTCGCGCGGTGGCTGGTGAGGAGCTGTTCGAGAGCCTCGCCCACTTCGTGATCGTCCACAACGGACAGTCGCCCGAGCGCGCCGAGCGGATCGCGGACCAGGCGGTCGCCTTCCTGGTGACCGCGGCCACCGCCACCGTTCCCATGGTCCCTTCGGACGACGTGGACCTCGGCCTGCACGCGCTCATCCTGCACACGAAGGAGTACGCCGAACTCTGCGAGCAGTACGCGGGCCGCTTCCTGCACCACAACCCGAAGCCGGGTGGCGGTGGCCGCGACCCGGAGAAGGTCGCTGCTTCGGCTCGCGCCATGAAGGCCGCCGGGTTCATGGTCTTCGACGATCTCTGGACCGTGAACGGGGAGAACCTCGCGCAGTGCGACTCGGACTGCGGTCGGCCGTACGGCCAGGCGTAGCACACGACAACAGCGTCGCGGCCGGCCTCTGCTCATGGTCGGCCGCGTTCGCCAGGAGGGAGAAGCGACCTTGTCCGGCCCAACCCCTGAACTGCCGATCGTGGTGGTCGACGCGCTCATGCCCACGGCGCAGCACCTGGTCATCAACCGCCGGGGCTCCACGGTCTGGGAAGTGGAGAGCCACCGGGGCCGATACGCCGTGAAGCTCGGTCACCCGATCGAAGCCACGGCCGATTGGCCTGCGCAGCCCTGGACTGCGCTCGCCCCCGCACGCGAGGGTGCCGTTCTCTATCGCCTCGGCCTCGACGGCATCGCCTACGGCGAGTGGGAGCGCGGAACCTGGAATTTCCAGCCGTGGTACGAGGGGCCGGACTTGTACAGGCTCTGGGCACCCTGCCGTAAGCGAGACTCGTCCATCAAGCCGCACACCAGCGTGGCGCTGGGATGCGTCGAAGCGCTGGCAGAACTCCATGCCAAGGGCTGGGCGCACGGGGATGTGCAACCCGCCCACTTCATCATCGGGCCGGAGCGAACCCATCTCATCGACCTCGCCCTTGCACGAGGTGGGCACGTACCCGAGTGGTACGACTTCCCGTTCCGCGGCTGCCTCGTCCACTACGAGGCACCGGAGATCGCTCGTAGCGTGCTGGCAACCGGAGAAGCCGAGCCGACGCAGGCAGCCGACATCTACGCACTCGGCGCCTCCCTGCTCATCTCCGCCACAGGTTGGCGGGCGGTCGAGTACCCCGACGACGCTCCGCGCCGTGTGCAGAGAGAGGCGGTGGCGAACGGTCGGCGGCGGCCCGTGAGGGTGCCCGGTGAGCTGGGCGAGCTGATCGACGCGATGCTCAGCCACGCCCCGGAGGATCGACCGACGATCTACGAGGTGGGCAAAGCCCTGAGCTGATCCCGCAGCCCGTCTCGCCAAACGTTCCCCGGGCGGCGGAGGCCGACAACAAGAGACCGGACCACCCCTCAGCCTGGACAGCATTCCGGGTGGTCCGGTCGTGGAAGCCCTGATCAGGACCCCGGTGCCGATGGTACCGGGGCGGTCGGCGTGCCCGGATGCGGGTGCGGCTACAACCCTGAATTCTTGTTGTCGAGTTGGAGAGGACGACCTTGGACTACGACCGACGGATACACGGTTCTGACCTCAGCCACCGAAAGTCGGCCACCGCGGCGGGTGCGTCGAACGAGCGCCCGTCACGTGTGTCTTCAGCAACCCCGCACCGGCCTCAGCCACGCTTCCTGAATACGTCACGGACCGCGCCACTTCTGGCCTGCGTGTTGTCGACGCACACCCGGCGCTTAGCTCTGCCTCGGGTCTCCGCTTGCAGAACGGCGGCCGGTGGGACGGTGCGGTCGCTCTCAACGCGTCT
This sequence comes from Streptomyces thermocarboxydovorans, assembly GCF_039524635.1. Taxonomy (NCBI): domain Bacteria; kingdom Bacillati; phylum Actinomycetota; class Actinomycetes; order Kitasatosporales; family Streptomycetaceae; genus Streptomyces; species Streptomyces thermocarboxydovorans. Next base: position 2,296 of record NZ_BAAAGU010000097.1, read on the forward strand.
CGACCTGGTCCTGGTGCTCGGGCTGGTCGGGTTGCTTCCTGCTCTGGCTGTCCGTCTTGGCGGTGTTGCGCGCTGAGTGGCCAGGGGCCGCCGGAGCGGTGGCGGAGACAGGGAGCGGCGACGGCCCGTGGCCGCCAGCGCGCGCGGCCCGCCGCAGGCCGGCCGCCTTGACTCCCAGCGCTCCGCCTTCCTCCGCGTCGCCGACGCACTGAGAGACGACCGCACTCACACAGACGACGAAAGCTCGTGACAGGTAGACGCTGACTGGCAGCCGAAGCCTTCCCAGATAAGAAGAAGAACGGGCCCCGCGGAGGTAGCGAGGGCCCGCTCTCTTGGTACATCGGTGGGATCAGCTGGTGATCCGCTCAACGGTGTCGACTCGCGCGGCCCGGATCCGAAGCGTCACGACATTGTCACCGCCATCTCCGATGTCGTAGAAGTCGATGTAGTCCCCGACAGTGGCGAACCCTGTCGCCTCGACCTCGCGCTGGCTACTGAGGTCTTTGTTGATCACGTACTTGTACACCGGGGTCCTCATCCCTTCGACCGCCTCGGGTCGCGCCCCGGAGGGACAGTGTTCTGTTCCCGTACCTGGCCGTTCCTGCCACGGACGCGGAGCTCTCCGCCGCCGTCGTTGGCCAGGATCTCTTTGGCGCGAGCGACCGCCTCTGCCTGAGTCGGCAGGACGGCACTGGCTCGATCGGCGCCGGGCCTCGTCACTGCCCAGCCATCCTCGCGCGGGGACACATCCCGGGTGTTAGGCCGGTCTGTCATGGCACATCCGTTTCTGAGGTCAAACGCGCCGGACAGCCATCTTGGAGGAACCAAGAGAGGGCGATTGGGTCCCAAGGCGCGACCAACGCATCAGGCCCCATTGCCGTGCGCCCAACTTCAAGTTGGGCCCCGGCCGGGGCCTGCTTTGGTTTGGCGGATCAAGTGAAGCACCACAGACGACGGTTGCGTCCTGGGAAGTGGTGTACGGGTTCCCACCTGATCCGGGTGTTTCGTCCGGCGTCGGGGTGAGGGCCCGGATATGAGCACGGTCACCGGCTGATCTCTCAAGACGACCAAGTCTTCGAAGGAGACCAGCACGATGACCGCACCGGACAGTCTGCCCCTGCACGCCCTCGCCGAGGAGAATCTCGCCGCGGCGAGTCCCGATCTGCTGCGCGCGATGATCAAGACGTTCGCCGACGCCCTGATGTCCGCCGAGGCCGATGCTCTCTGCAACCCGAATACGGGCAGGTCAGCGAGGAACGCGTCAACCACCGCAACGGCTACCGCCCGCGCGAGTGGGACACCAGGGCCGGCACCGTCGAACTCGCCGTCCCCAAGCTGAGGCAGGGCAGTTACTTCCCGCACTGGCTCCTCGAACGCCGCCGCCGGGCCGAGCAGGCCCTGATCTCGGTGGTCGCCACCGCCTACCTGCTCGGCGTCAGCACGCGCCGGGTCGAGAAGCCCGCCGAGTCCCTCGGCGTCACTCAGCTGTCGAAGTCCCAGGTCAGCGCGATGGCCCGGCACCTGGACGAGCAGGTCACAGCCTTCCGCAACCGGCCCCTGGACACCGGCCCCTACGCCTTCGTCTGGGCCGACGCGCTGACCCAGAAGGTCCGAGAAGGCGGCCGGATCATCAACGTCCACGCGCTGATCGCGGTCGGGGTCAACGCCGACGGCCACCGCGAGATCCTCGGCCTGGACGTCGCCACCGCCGAGGACGGAGCCGGCTGGCTCGCCTTCCTGCGCTCTCTGATCGCCCGCGGCCTCACGGGCGTCCAGCTCGTCATCTCCGACGCCCACCCCGGCCTCGTCGATGCCATCGGCGCCACCCTGCCCGGCGCGTCCTGGCAGCGCTGCCGCACCCACTACGCGAGGAACTTGCTGAGCCAGGTGCCGAAGTCGGCCCAGCCCTGGGTCGCCACGCTGCTACGGACGGTCTTCGAACAGCCCGACACCGACGCGGTCCAAGCACAGATGACCCACGTCCTGGACGCGCTGGAGGCCAAATTCCCCAAGGCCGCAGCCCACTTGGACGCCGCCCAGCACGACCTGCTCGCCTTCACCGCCTTCCCGCGGGAGATCTGGCGGCAGATCTGGTCGAAAAACCGCAGGAGCGTCTGAACAAGGAGATCCGCCGCCGCACCGACGTGGTCGGCATCTTCCCCGACCGCACCGCCGTCATCCGGCTCGTCGGGGCGGTCCTGGCCGAGCAGAACGACGAGTGGACCGAAGCCCGCCGCTACATGGGCCGCGAACTCCTCGCCAAGGCCCGGCTCCACCCGATCGAGTCAGAAACCGACGACACCGCCCTGCCCACCGAACTCACCGCATAGCCTCAAAACGAGATCACCGAGTGGCCGTCGATACACCACTCCAGCGGACGTGACCCAGACGACCCGCCAGCAAGCAAGGAACCCCAACATGTGCCACAGAGCGAACCATCACACCACAACATCTTGTGGATGCGGCAGAGCTCAACACAAGGGTACCCGCGCCCACTGACAATCTGGCTGGCTCAACGGGGTAATGCCGGGGTCGACAGCGTCAGCGTCTTCGCCTGCCGACCGTCCCCGCACGAGCGAGGCGAGCACCTACCGGCCGCTCGGGGCCGGCTCCACGGCCAGCGTCCCACCTCAACAAGAGGACTTACGCGATCAGGGTGCGGTTGCCGTCAAACACTGCCGTCAAGGCAAAAGCCGGAGGCCCTGTGGATCACTCCACAGGGCCTCTGACGTGCTGCGCACTCGGCAGGATTCGAACCTGCAACCTTCTGATCCGTAGCTCTATGTGGATCGGCCGGTGTGGGGCATACAGGTCGCGCGCTGGCGTCTTGCAGGCACCACCGGACGGGGCCAGTTGCTGTGGTTGCTGTACCTCGCTGCTGTACTGCCACCGGCTGCGACGGCCTCATCCTTATCAGGTCGATCACGGCAGCCCAACGGGTTTGGTACTGGGCAGCACAGCTGCCTAGCACCGGTCGCGCTGGTTCACCGTGATCCGGCCCCGTACGCAGCTGTTGATGTCAGGCGTTGATGTCAGGCTCAACGGCCAGCTTGACACGAAACTGCGGGAGGTGCACAGCAATCGCCTGCACAGCGATCAAAACGATCACCGCAACCACCAGCCAAGTGGCCTGCCGTAGAACGCCACTCATCGTGTCGCCGTTGATCACGCACGCCAGGACCACAGCCAGCGAGACCATGATTTTCTTGCGACTGTCAGTCCCTCGTGCGAGAGTTGCAAGCAGGTGGGTGTCAAGCACTGACAGTCCACCGAGACCCGGGATGGGCATAGTCCTCCTTGGTTATCAGGAGGGCGCGCCCGGAGCCTCTTCCCAAAGGCGGGCGCGCCCTTCGGTGTTGGTTCTCCAACGGTATGGCACGTCGCTGACAGTGGGTGCCCCTCGGGGTCAAGTCTCCGAGTCGTACATGGTGGCCCAACCATCACTAACTCAGGCCAACTCAGGCAAACTTGAGCCTTCGCGCTCTAGTCCGCTGATCTGGGGGAACCCAGTCCCTTATCACACCCCACTGACAATCGACGCGCTTATCGTCGACGATAACTTCGCGTCACATGCCCTTATGAGGCAAATGTACTGCTTTATAGCGTGACAGAGATCACTCAGTCCGCAAGACATCCCGCAGCTCCGTACCCACCGCTTCCCACCACTCACCCCAGCTCTCATCCCGTCCGCCGTCGACCCACACACCGTGGAGCGGGCGTGGTTCAGGGCGTCCAGGTGGAGCGCGCCACTGTACGAACGACCTGGACGCCCTGGGCCGCGTCTGCTCGGCTCTGCCTGGGTCGACGGTGGTCGGGATGGGAGCACCCAGCACACGCCACCACGTTCCCGCGGCCGGCGACGGCGCCCCCTCCATCCCGGTGCCGGCCGATCCCCCGCCGGAGGCATCGGCTTGGACCGCACGCCGCTCTGCGCGGTGATCGCCTCATGGCCTTCGGCCCTATCCATGTGTGGGCGCGCGTCGGCGCAGCGCGGGCGGAGCGGGCCGAAGGCAGGAGCGTCGCCCGGAGCGGAGCCGGGAAGCGCGCCCGGCGGAGCGGAGCGCAGCCGGGGCTTGAACCCGTAAAGAAGGTTGTAACTCAGTCGTCGAACGGGATGCGCCACAAGGGAGCCGTGTACTGCTTCGGGCGACGGCTGATGAGCAGTTGGCGCAGGGCTTCTCTGTGGGAGCCGTTGAGGTTCAGGGCCTCGGTGAGGTGGCGGAACGTGGTGTGGGTGACCCCGCAGGCTCTGGCTTCGCTCTGGAACTGGTCGAGCCGGGACAGTACGTCGTCGGGGTCCAGCCTCGTCGGCGGCTGCTCGGTGAGCCAGACTGCCTTGTTGCGCTCGTAGTCGATTTCCGAAAAGTTGCAGATCTCGCGGCTGTGTGCCTCGGCCTCGTCCAGGGTGGCGGTCGTCATGACGGCGCGGGCCAGGCTGTTGCGGCTGAGCGCGTCGTCCAGATCGACTTCGTGGACCGTGGGCCCCTCGTCGGTGAGGGGGATGGGAAGGCCGGCGTCGCGCACCTCGCAGGTGCCGCGGACTCCTCGGGCTGTTGCGGCGAGCATGGCCGTGGCCTCTGAGGGGTGCCATTCCAGGATGTCGCCGATCGCATCTACATCCTCGGCCGTGAAGGTGTGGACGAGGGGGCCGAACAGGGGACGCAGGTCGTCGGGGGAGAGTTCGCCGTCCAGCCCGGGGCCTGCGACCAGGAGCCGGATCGGTGCGTTGACCTGGCAGCAGGCGGCGAGGGTGAGGGCGTCGGCGAGCGGGCTCTTGAGGGTGGGTTCGTCGCCTCGGGCGAGGATGTCGCCGCCGACGTCGAGCAGGTCGATCGAGGTCGGGGCCAAGTGGGAGACCAGTTCTTCGAGTTGGCGGGTGATGCCCTCGGCGCCGTGGTGGGGGTCGAGCAGGACCAGTGTGTGGGGAAGCTCTGTTGCGAGACGGGGGAGGGTGGAGCCTCCCGGAGGGATCGGCTGAGCCTCGGCCGGTACCGACCGGACGGACCGAGTGAGCTGCTCGAGTCCCGTGAAGCCGTCGGCTCCTCGTGGTCCCGGGAGTGGATCGATCAGGAGGCGGTCCCAGGCGTACGTGAAGATTACCGCCTGGTCCTCGTCGCCGTAGAGGGCGGCGTGAAGCATTGCGGCGGCGACTGCGTCGCCCCCTCCTCCTGCTGCGACGATCAACCGCGTCATGCGGTCAGACTACGGGTTCGCCGGTTGGCCACTCACCCTATAGTGGCTAGAGGCCATAGCCACTTGGACAGAAAGGAGGGGGGATGCCTCAGATCGAAGAGGCTCTGCCGAAGTACCTCCAGATCGCCCACTACATCCGCGACCAGATCCTTCGGGGTGACCTGCGGCCAGGGGAGGAGGTGCCCTCGGAACGGCAGCTCGCTGCGGACTGGAACGTGTCCCGGCCCACGGCCGCGCGGTCGCTGGAAGCGCTGAGCCATCAGGGCCTGGTCGAGAAGCGCCAGGGCTCGGGTACCTACGTGCGCAGTCTCGAAGTGAACCGGCGCGCACGGGAGTTGTACGGGCGTGCCCGGCAGACCGGGAAGATCTACACGCCCGGGGAGTACGCGGTGATCACTTCGGCCGGGTGGTCGGAGGCTCCGGATTACGTCGCCGAGGCCCTGGGTCTGGTGAAGGACCGTCGAGCCGTGCACCGCCGGCGCGTGACCAACAATCAGGACGGTCCGATCACGCTGTCCACCTCGTGGTTCGCTCCGGACGTCGGCCGGCGCGCGCCCAGGCTCATGGATCCCGAGCGGATCACGGAAGGGACGCTCATGTACGTCGAGAAGATGACGGGGCGTCAAGGAAGCTATGCGGAGGACCGCATGTGCGCTCGGGCCGCCACGGACGAGGAGGCGGCCGACCTGCGGTTGGAGCCGGGATCCCCGGTCCTTGTCGTCCATCATGTCGTCTTCGACTTGCAGGACCGCCCCCTGGAGTTCGCCGAAGCCACCTACCCGCCTCACCGCTGGGCGTTCGAGCAGGGCTACCCGCTCACCTGATTGACGACTCGCCAGTTCCGGCGAATCGGACCAACGGCATCCGCTACGGGAGGTCGGACGAGCCCTGGCTGGTGCGGGTCGAGTGGTACCGCGAGGGAACCTCGCTCCGCGTCGAGGTGCACAACCCGGGTTTCCCGGCGAACGTGCGCCTGCGGCACCCCGACGCCGACGACGCGCACGGGCGGGGACTGCTCCTGGTCGACTCCATCGCCGACTCCTGGCACTCCGGCCCCAGCCGCTTCGGCGGAACGGTCGTCTCCTTCGTGGTGGCCGATGCCTGGCTGGCGTGATGGGATAGCCCTCTGCTTCTACTGCCGGTGTGCAAGTGTCGCTAGTCTGGTTGACCAGTTGACTTGGCCAATCTCGACGGGCGGCGTTCATGGCGTATGAAGTGGAGCCACCGAAGTACGTGCGCCTTGCGCAGACGCTTCAGCGTCGCATTGAGGACGGCACGTATGCGCCTGGCACCCGCGTGCCCAGTGAGAACCAGCTGGTGCAGGCCTTCGGGATGTCCCGCCCGACCGTCGTCCGAGCACTGGAGCTGCTGAAGCGGGACGGCTGGCTCGAGTCCCGGCAGGGGTACGGCACGATCGTCCGCGCTCGCCCGGAGGTCGTCGAGCGGAAGGACCGGCGGGGGCGTGAGGCGCTGGAACGTGATGAGGCACAGAGCGCGGGCCGTCTGATCGACGTCGGACGCGTGCCCGTCCCGGCTCGGGTGGCCTCGGCGCTCGGCCTGCCGAAGGGTGCTGAGGTCCTCATGCGCCGCTTCCTGGTCGAAGAGGACGGCGAAGCCGTCGAGCTGGTCTCGTCGTACTTCCCCGCCGGCCTGGTCGAAGGAACTGAGCTGGGGGCTGCCAAGCCTCTGAGCGGGAGTACCCGCGAACACCTCGAAGCGCGGAAGAAACTCCGCTTCGACCACGTGACCGAGCGCGTGTCGGCCCGGCTGCCTGAAGCGCGTGAGGCTGAGCTGCTGGATCTGCCGGACGGCGTCCCCGTGCTGAGCGTTCTGGTCGTCGCGTGCGACGCCTCCGGCCGGGCCTTGCAGGTCTCTGACGTGCTTCTTCCGGCCGACCGGCAGGAACTCGAGGACACCTACCGTCTGAACTGACGCCGCCCTCCGGGCGAGACTGCGGCAAAAGCAACTTGACAAGTCAACCTGTCATCCCTAGCGGAAGCTGGCACCGCCGGCGAGGTGCTGAGCTGGTGCTCGGCGCCACGCTCTCGGGCAAGTCCATGTACCTGCGGAACCTGCTGACCGGGCTCGCTGCTCAGCCGGTGGCCCTGGTCGGCATCGACTGCAAACGTGGGGTCGAGCTGGCGCCCTTCGCGCCTCGGCTCTCCGCCCTGGCGACCGAACCGGACCAGGCGGCCGAGCTGCTTCCCCCGCTCGTGAAGGAAATGGAGGACCGATACGACCTGATCAAGGCCCGGCAGGGCATCGCGCCCGGCACCCCGGAAGAACTGATCACCTCGGACATCTGGGGACTGCCGGAGGACGAGCGTCCCGCTCCGATCGTGCTGTTCATCGACGAGGTGGCCGAACTCTTCCTCGTCGCCACACGGAAGGAGGAGGAACGGCGGGACGAGATGGTCACCCAGCTCATCCGCCTCGCCCAACTCGGCCGGGCCGCCGGCCTCTACCTCGAAGTGTGCGGGCAGCGCTTCGGTGCCGAACTGGGCAAGGGCGCGACCATGCTCCGCGCTCAGCTCACCGGCCGTGTCTGCCACCGTGTGAACGACGAAGCCTCGGCCAAGATGGCGCTCGGCGACATCGCCCCTGAGGCCGTCCTGGCGGCCTGCGCCATCGCCCCCGAGCTGCCCGGCCTGGCCGTCGCCGGCGACACTTCCGGCGGCTGGTCCCGCATCCGCACTCCTTACCTCTCCCTTGCCGATGCCGCGGCCACCTGCCGCGCCACGGCGCACCTCGCCCCCGACGTACCGGCGCTCGCTCTCTTCCGGCCGTACGTCCCGCCGATGCCGGTGGAAGCGTCCGGGCCCCTGGCCACGACGCACCCGGCCACCGAGTAGACGCATCCGCTCCCATGGCCGGCACGGCCGTTCCGTGCCACGTCCCTACCCCCTCCATGCCCTGGAACCGGAAGGAGTCGTGCCGTGCGTGTCCTGTCCGTACGCCTCGACGCCGTACTCGTCCAAGCGCTGATCGCCGCCGCCCTGTCCTTCGCCGCAAGCTGTCCGCAGCAATGGGCGGCGTCGACTCCGGCTGACCCAGGCCCCCCGTTGCTGTACTTCGCTGCTGTACGCCCCCGAAATGGCAGGGGCCCCGGATCGCTCCGGGGCCCCTGACCTGCGCGCACTCGGCAGGATTCGAACCTGCAACCTTCTGATCCGTAGTCAGATGCTCTATCCGTTAAGCTACGAGTGCTTGGTTCTTCAGTTTTCTCGCCGCTCCCGAGGCCTTCCGGCCCGCTCGCGGCGACAGGAAGAACATTACATGACTGCCGCCGTCATGTGAAATCCGTTTGGTCTACCCCTTGTGACCTGCGGAAACGCGGATATCCGGACCGGGCCCGAGGCCGCCGAGGAACCCCGTGCACGACGAAGCCCCGGTCGGATGTGACCGGGGCAACGTGATCGGTGCGGAGGCGGAGGGATTTGAACCCTCGATGGGCTTTAAGGCCCAAACCGCATTAGCAGTGCGGCGCCATAGACCGGACTAGGCGACGCCTCCAGCGCACGTGCCCAGCGCGCGAGCGTGATGGGGTAGTGCGTGCCGATGATGACACAGCCGCGTGGGGTGTCACCAATCGCCCCCCACGGTACTAGGCGGAGAGGCCGCAGGGCAAAGCCCTTCCGGCGGCACGTCGCCGGGTGCGCCCTGGTGCGACCCCGTGCGGTGCGTCTGGTGCGTCCTCCGCCTTGACGGCCGCGCCGGGCCCGCCTCGGCGGACACGCGGCGCTCGCCCTGCGCCGGGGCACGCCGGAGCGTGCCGGTGCGCCACGCCCCCCTGCGATGTGCCGGCCGGTGCGCGGCACTCCCTGCGATGCGCCGGCCACGTGACGGCGCGGCCCGCGACGTCCCGGCCGCCTCCCGCGCAACTGCTGCGCAACGTCCGCGGCCGTGATGCGTTGGGCAAGGCATGTCGTATCGCATGCAGGGGATGCCCCGGGCCGCCCGGCGGCTGCTCGCCGCGGGTGCCGCCACCTCCGCCGCCCTCCTCACCTCGCTGCCCGCCGCCGCCGACGCCCCCGAGGCGCGGCCCCGCGAGGGCGACCGCCTCGTCCTCACCGTGCGCGATGCGGGCGGCGGGGCGGACGGCAGGTACGAGGTGCGCTGCCGGCCCAGCGGCGGCAGCCACCCGGACCCGGCCGGGGCGTGCGCCGCCGTGGAGCGGAACACCCGGTGGGGCCAGGACGCCTTCGCCCCAATGCCGCGGGACACCGTCTGCACCATGCAGTACGGAGGCCCGGCCACCGCCCGGGTCACCGGCACCTGGGCCGGCCGCCCGGTCGACGCGACGTTCGACCGCCGCGACGGATGTGCGATCGCACGCTGGGACCGGTTCGTCCCGCTGCTGCCCGAACCGGGGTCCGCGCGGGCGCGGGTGTCGTGAGCGCCTTCGGGAGGCGGTGCGCCGGGGACGTACAGGAGACGTAAAGGTCCCGCGCGGGCTGCGGCGGCGTCGCCGCAGGCCGCCGCGCGTTCCGGACGTTTGGGGCGTCACAGGGGCGGCACACCGCCGTCACTTCCTCGTGGTACCTCCTTCTCATCCGCCGTCGCGAGCGCAACCTCAGCCCGTAGACTCCCTCGCGTGACACGCTGCGGGACGGTTGGCAAGATGGCCCGAGCGGTCGGCACGTCGCGGTAACAGGGAGGAAGCGTCTCGTGAGCAGCAGGCCATCCCGAGGCGCTGCTCGCCTCGCAGCCATACTGGACGCGCTTCCCGACGCCCTGGTGCTGGTCAACGCCAACGGAACCGTCGTCAACGCCAACACCATCGCCCTGGAGGCCTTCGAGACCCCGGGCACCGCCCTGGTGGGGCGCGGGCTGCTGGACCTGCTGCCGGAGTTCGACTCCAAACTCATCCCCGGCTCCATGCGGCGCCCCGACCACATCGATCCCCGGGCCCGCACCAAGCCCACCCGGATGATCGCCCGGCGCACCGACGGGAGCGAGTTCCCCGTCGAGGTCACCAGTGCGAATCTGGAGAACGGCCAGCAGGCCTACGACAACTACGGCTACACCGGCGACGAGCTGCTGATGCTCGTGGTGCGGGACCTGTCCGGCACCGTCGACACCGAGGCCGAACTGGCCCGCTCCCAGCGGCAGACGGAGATGATCCTGCGGGCCGCCGCCGAGGGTGTCGTGGGCACCGACACCGACGGGCGGATCGTGCTGGTCAACCCGGCCGCCGCGCAGATACTGGGCTACCGCGCCGGCGAGCTGGGCGGACGCGAACTGCACACCCTGGTCCTGCACTCCCGGGCCGACGGCTCCCCCTTCCCCTACGACGAGTCCCCGCTCGCCGACACCCTGCGCTCCGGACGCAAGCACCGGGTGCGCGGCCAGGTGCTGTACGCCAAGAGCGGCGACAAGGTGCCGGTCGACCTGACGACCGCGCCGGTGCGCGACGGCGACCAGCTGGTGGGCGCCGTGATGACCTTCACCGACCGGCGGCCCTACGACGCCCTCGTCAAGGAGAAGGAGGCGGCGGAGAAGGCGCACTCCGAGGAACTGGAGCGGATCGCCGAGGAGCACGCCTCCGAGCTCACCGCCCTGCGCCAGAGCCACGTCACCGAGATCGAGGAACTGCGCGAGAAGCACGCCGAGGAACTCGCCGCCAACGAGGAGCGCTACGCCGCCCTCGGCGAGCGCGAGAAGGACCGCTACGAGGCGCTCGCCGCCCGGCACGAACAGCTGCTCACCCTGCTCGGCCAGTCGCTGCGCGGCCCGCTGGAGGAACTCCGCCGCGAACTGGCCACCCTCGCCGCCGACGACGCCGGGCAGCTGTGGCCCGAGGCCAACCAGGTGCTGCACCATCTGTCGGCCGGCTACTCCCGCATCACCACCCTGATCGACAACGTCCTCGGCTACCAGCGGCTGGACTCCGGCGCGGAGGCGATCAGCCGGACCAAGGTCATGCTCGACGCGGTCGTCGCCTCCGGTGTCGAGGGAGCCGTGGAGCTGATCGGGCCGGGCCGGGTGCAGTTCGCGGTGCACGCGCCGCCGATCGAGGCCGAGGTGGACCCGCGGCTGCTGGCCACCGCCCTCGCGCATCTCGTCGCCGACGTGGCCGGGGTGGACGCGACCGGCAACAGCCCTGTGTCGACGGGCGGCTACCTGGACAACACGGTCGTGGTCGCGGCGGCGCAGCGCGGCGAGGTCGTCCGCATCGAGGTGCGCGGCCCCTACAGCGGCGGCGACCCGGTGCACGAGCCGATCGTGCGGGGCATCGTGCGGGCGCACGGCGGTGTGCTGCAGACGCACGAGGTGCCGGGCATGAGCGGCAGCGCCTTCGTGCTGGAGGTGCCGATCGGCGGCGGGGCCGGCGTGGTCCAGGCCGGGCAGGCACCGGCCGAGGGGCAGGACGCCCAGGCGGCCTCCGACGGCACGACGGAGACCAAGGGCTCCGGTGGCCGCGGACGGCGCCGGGCCCGGCGGGCGTCCGTGGACGCCTTCCTGGAGAGCGACGGGCCCGGCGACGGTGCGCCCGGCGCGGGTGCGGAGGCCGCCGCCGCGCCGCC